>DASRJN010000275.1:0-9869 GCA_035649455.1 Acidimicrobiales bacterium | reverse complement strand
ACCACCAGGTGGCGGTCGGAGGCGATGGCGTCGGCCACGGCTTCCGCCATGCGCACCTGCCCGCCCCGCGCCTCGCCCCCGCCCGGCAGCTCCTGCACGACTTGGGCCAGCGCGGTGGCCACGGCGCGTGCCCGCCCGCTGGTGCTGGGGGAGGGGGTGTGGGGGGCGTCGGGCACGGAGGCCGACGGTAGTGGTGGGCTGGCGCCGGCCGTGGTGATGGTCGTCGTGGTCATGGTCGTGGGGTCACCGGGATGGGCCGCCGGCGGCGGCGAGGCGGTGGACGTCGGTGATCGACGCGATGGGCACCCGCCCGACCCGGGCCTCGCCCCCGCCGGGCAGCTGCTGCACGACCTGGGCCAGCGCCGAGGCCACGGCGAGTGCCCGCCCGCTGGTGCTGGCGGAAGGGGGTCTGGGGGGTGTCGTCGTGGTGATGGTCGTGGTGGCGATGGTCATGGGGTCACCGGGATGGGGCCGCCGGTGGCGGCGAGGCGGCGGACGTCGGCGATCGCGTCCGGGAGGTCGGGCAGGACGCGCTCGGCGGGGCCGGCGGGCGTGAGGAAGGCGAAGACCATGCCCACGACCGGCTCGCCGGTGGCGTCGGCCACCGCCAGGGCGTACGACGCGCCCTGGGCGCGGTAGCGCTCGACCAGGGGGTCGAGGTCGGTGTCGGGGCTCGCCGGGCCGGTCTTGTAGTCGACGACCACCAGCCCCTCGTCGCTGCGGTACAGCAGGTCGACGTAGCCCTCCAGCGTGCGACCGCCGCCGAGGGGGACGCCGACGTACAGCTCGCGCCAGTGGGGCCGGGTTGCGGCTTCGATCACACTGGGGGAGGCCAGCGCGGCCCGCACCAGCGCGTCGATGTGGGCCTCATGGCCGATCACGCCCTCGGCGGCTGCCTGGGCTGCCACCGCCTCGGCGCGGCCGGTGCCGGTGGCCAGATCGATGGTCTGGAGCACGGCGTGGACTGCCCGGCCGATGGCCGTGCCGTAGCGGCCCTTCTGCCACGGCGGGAGGTCCAGGTCCCGCGGGCGCTTGTGGAGACCAGGATCGACCAGCGCCTCCGGCCGGCCCTCGGGGCTGAGGGCAGTGGCGGCCACCGTGCGTGGGACCCGGCTGGTAGCCAGGGCGGTCTCTCGGTGCCGGCGCCAGTCGTCGAGCGGGGGCAGGTCGCTCGGCTGGGCCGGGTGGGCACCGGCCGGAGGCGCGGGTGCGGCGGTGGCGTCGGCGGCGATGGTCGGGAGGCCCCGCAGGAGGTCGTCGAGCGCGCTGGCCAGCAGCTCGGCGCTGGTGAGCTTGGCGGCGGTGTCGGGCGGGGCGGCTCGGGCCTTCCGGTGGAGCGACAGCACGAGGTGGTCCTGCGCCCGGGTGCAGGCCACGTAGAGCAGACGGATGCGCTCGTCGTGCGACATCTGCTCGTCGATAGGGATGTGGGCCTCGAACGCGGCCGAGACGACCGTCTGGCCGACCCGGATGAGGCACTGCTGCCCGGGCGGCCACACCACTTCGGCGCCGGCCGGCCGCCGCTGGGGCTGGGTGGAGAGGCCCGACACGATGGTCACCGGGAACTCCAGGCCCTTGGCCGCGTGCACGGTCATGATCCGCACCGCGTCGTCATCGGTCTCCGGCAGGACCGCCTCGGACACGCGGCTGCCCTCGCCGGTCTGCTGGCGGATCCACGCCAGGTACTGCCGCAGCGTGCCGTCGGTGGTGTCGGTCCAGGCCCGGGCCTGGTCGAGGACGAAGCGGATGCGCCGCCACAGGTCCCGGGCCCGACCCTCGGCCTCGCCCAGCTCCAGCACGCGGCGGTCGCGCACGATCCGGTCGGCCAGCTCGCTGGGCGACAGCCAGCGACGGGCGCCGTGCAGCGTGCGGAAGTAGTCGAGCGCCTCGCCCACCACGTCGTCCGGCGGCAGCTCGTCGGGGGGCGGGAGGCTGTAGTCGAAGCGGCCCCGGTGCTCGCGCCGGTAGCGGAACAGGTCGTCGTCGCCGCAGGCGAACAGGGGCGAGCGCAGGGCGGCCATGACCGCCAGCTCGTCGCTGGGATCGTCGACCGCGCGCAGCGTCAGCAGCAGGTCGCGCACCAGGCGGCTGGCGTAGACCAGCGATGCCGACTCGGCCCGGAAGGAGATGCCCGCGGCCGAGAGCGCATCCTCCAGGGCGGGCAGCGACGTGCGAGTGGGGACCAGGATGGTGATGTCCCCGGCCCGCGCCGGTTGCCACTCGGGCGCCTGACCGTGAGCGTTGCGGTCGACGAGCCAGCCCTCCTCCAGCACCCGAGTCACGGTGGCGGCGACGTCTGCGGCTTCCCGGGCTCGCAGGACGGCCGCGCTGGGCTTGTCGTCGTGGACGTCGGGCCCGAGGATCGTCACCGGCGGGCCCACCGGGGCGCTGGGCCGCACCGCCACCAGCGACTCGTAGCCCGGCTGCGATGGCACGCCGTCGTGGTCCTGGGCGCGGATCAGGTCGCCGAACACGTCGTTGACCAGCTGCACCACTCCCTCGCCGGTGCGGAAGTTGGTGGTGAGCGACAGCCTGCGACCGCCCTGCCCGAACCGCGCGGCCGCCCGCAGGAACAGGGAGATGTCGGCCCGGCGGAACCGGTAGATGGACTGCTTGGGGTCGCCGACGAAGAACAGATGGCCCTCGCGGGTGGCCACCGCATCCCAGTGGGCGCCCGGGCTGGAGGGGTCGGGGCTGGCGATGAGCACCGCCAGGTCGATCTGGATGGGGTCGGTGTCCTGGAACTCGTCGATGAGGAGGTGGCGGTAGCGGCGGTGCAGCGCCGCCCGCACGGCCCGGCCGTTCTGCGCGTCGCGGAGCGTGTCGCGCGCCAGCACCAGGAGGTCGTGGAACTCCAACTCGCCGGAGCGGCGCCGCTCCTGGGCGGCGTCGAGGGTGAAGCGCCGCAGCTCGACGGCCAGCCGGTCGACCGCCTCGGAGGCGATCTCGTTGCACAGCTGCACCGCTCGGGGCCGGAACGCCTTCACCCGCTCCTTGAGCGCGGCCAGGTCGTGGCCGGGCCAGTTCTCCTTGCGCCCGTGGGTCGCCCCGCCCGGTGCGGCCCGGAGGAGGCCGAGGCGCGTGTACTCGTCGCTGGCTGCATCCACTTGCCGGGCCCAGAGCTCGAACCGGTTGAGCTGGGCCAACAGCCGATCGTCGTCCTCGCAGCAGTGGTCGCACTCGGCGCAGGCCGCAAGGACGTCGGCCACCAACGCGGCGAGCTCCGCGGACCAGTCGCGCACCTCGACCGGCTCCGCGGGGGCGTAGGCCCGAGCGAGGTCCCAGTTCTCGTTGAAGGCGAGGGCGATGAGTCGCAGGTGGTCGAGCCGAACGCCGGCCGCCGTGGCCAGGAGCAGCGGGCGTTCGACGCCGGGATCGGCGAGCAGCTGATCGACGAAGCCCGTCCAGCGGTCGTCGAAGGCGACAGCCGAGCCGACCTCGTCCAGCACCTCGATGCGGGGTGGGATGCCGGCCTCGATCGGGTGCTCGCCCAGGACGCGCCGGGCGAAGCTGTGCAGGGTGCCGATGGCCGCGCCGTCGAGGTCGTCGAGCGCGGCGCGGCACCGCTCGGCCCGCTCGCCATCGCCTTCGGCTGCGGCCTGGGCCGCTTCGCCGTCGAGCCGCTGGCGGACGCGATCACGCAGCTCGGCCGCCGCCTTCTCGGTGAACGTGATGGCCGCCAGCTCGTCGAGGCCGGCGGTGCCGGTGGTGACGAGGCGCACGATGCGGTCGACCAGCGCCCGGGTCTTGCCCGAGCCCGCCCCCGCTTCCACGAACAGCGTGGTGTCCAGGCGGTCGGTGATGTCGTCGCGGGCGCGCTGGTCCGGTGGGAGGCCGAAGGCCGGGGCCGGGGTGACAACGCTGGTCACGGCAGGTCTCCCTCGGCCAGCGCGGCGTAGGCGGCCACCGCGGGGTCTTCGCGCTTGCGTTCCCACTGGCGGCGGAGCTCGGCCACGCCCATGCCATCGGGGTCGCAGTAGGGGCAGACGACCCAGGGCCGGAACTGATCGTCGGGATGAGGTGGGAAAGCCCCTTGCTCGATGCCCTCGACCATGGTGCCCAGCGTGGTCGTGACCCGGGCCAGCACCGCGTCGTCGACCTGGTAGCCGTGGCGGGCGAAGCCGCCGCGCTCGGACACGAACCAGTACTCGGAGCGGACCGGGGCATCGGGTCGCCCTACCGCGGCCCGCGCCGCCTGGGCGTACACCGCGAGCTGGAGCCGGGTGCCCCGGTCGTCGGGGTTGTCGGGACCGAGGCGGCGGTAGTCGTCGGCCCTGCCGGTCTTGTAGTCGAGCACCACCAGCCCGCCATCGGGACCCTCGTCGATGCGGTCGGCCGAGCCGCGGAACCGGAGCGTCCGCCCGTCGTGCAAGCCGATCTCGACGGCGTCGTCGTCGCCCAGCCCGAAGGCGTGCTCGGCGGCCAGGGGTCGGGTGCCGTCGACCCGCCGGCGGGCGGCGTCGTCGTCCAGGAAGCGGTCCACCAGGGCCAGGATCTGGGGCCGGTCCCGGCGCCAGAACACCGGCCGGCCCGTCGCCCCGCGGGCCTCGAACTCGTCGCACACGTCCTCGGCGATACGGCGGATGAGGGCATGGTCCTCGGCCGTCCAGTCGTCGCCGGGACCGGGCCGAGCGTCGGGGAGCCGGGCCAGCACGCTGGCCACGAAGCGTTCCAGCACCTCGTGGACCAGGGAGCCGCGGTCCATCGCCGACATCTGCAGCTGGTGCTCCGGGTCCTCCACCGGGTCGACCCGCAGCAGGCGCCGGGCGAAGTACGCGAAGGGACACGTGGCCCACGACTCGAGGCGAGTGGAGGACACGACTTCGTCCACAGGAGAGGGGACGCCCACGCCGGCCAGGTTGCCGTCGAAGCGGGTGAAGGTGGGGCTGCGACGGGCGCGGATGACCTCGGCGCCCCGGTCGACCAGGGGATCGTGCACCCGGGCGGCGCCGGCCCGCAGCCGGTACTCCTGGTCGGTGGCGGGGACCGACGTGTGGGCCACCGCGTGGGCGAAGGAGGGGATCACCTCCAACCCGGGAACGCCGCTGGCCCGCAGCGCCCCCCAGGCCACCGGCCCGCCGGCCAGGCCGGCGGCGACGTCGAGCAACCAGCGCGACGGCACCCGCTCGCTGCTGGCCCGCAGGTCGCCGCGGGGCAGGCACAGCAGCTGGCGGTCGGCCGCGGCCAGGGCCGCCAGCAGGCGGCGGTGCTCGCGGCCCACCCGCTCGCGGCGCAGCGGAAGCTGGTCGCCGGCCCGGGCCCGCTCGGCGTCGGGCAGCAGCGAGTCGTCGTGGACGGTGGCCGGCAGGGTGCCCTCGGCCATGCCGAGCACCACGACCAGGTCGAGGTCGAGGCCGACTGCGAACGAGAGCGGGCCGACCAGGACCCCCTCGCCCAGCCGGCCGACCCGGCCGAGGTCGGCGTCGAGCTCGAGCTCGAGGGTGCGCCGGAACACCTCCAGCGTGGGCGGGTGGTCCACCGCGTCCAGCGCCGCGAGGCGGTCGAGCGCGGCGTCGATGCTGTCGGCGGCGCGCACCTCGTCGGCGGGCCAGCCGTCCCGGCTCTCGGGCCGGCCGCTCACCACGTCGGCGGCCAGGGTGCGCAACCACGCCACCCGCTCGGACCATGGAGCGGGGCGGGAGCCGGCGTCGTCGACCGCGTCCACGATGGCGAGCGCCAGCCGGCGCAGCTCGTGGGCGCTGTCGGCCAGGCGCCGCTCCCGGCGCACCCCGCTGGGTGGCTGCTCGGGCACCGCCTCGCCTGCGGACTGCGAAGCCGAGTCGGCTTCGGTCGTGGGGTGGTCGCCGGTGGCGTCCGCGGCAGGCTCGGCTTCGGACTCGGGGTGGTCGCCCGCGATCCCGGGGGCGGGATCGGAGGTGGCGTCGTCGAGGGCGTCGAGGGCGTCGAAGTCTTCGTCGGTGGCCCGCTCGGCCATGGCTCGGTCGTAGGACTCCTGGAGCAGGTCGGCGCGGTGGTCGTGCTCGCGGGCCAGGCGGGCGAGGAGGCGGTCCCAGTGGGCCCGGCCGGCGACCACGCCCGCCTGGCGGGACTGCCGCTCCCAGGTGGCGATGGGGGCGGTGGCCCGGCCGGGGGCGCGGGCCAGGACGCCGAGCATGTCGGCTCGGCGGAAGTCGTGGTCGGGCAGGGCCAGCAGGTCGAGCAGGGTGCGGCCCACCACGCTGGCGGCCAGCGGCCGGATGCTGGCGCCGTTGCAGGGGACGCCGGCCGCGGCCAGGTGCTCGTGCACCAGCCGGTCATACGGCTGGGGGGTGCCATAGAGCACGGCGATGCGCTCGAGCGGAGTGCCGTCCAGGGCGGCCTGGACCACCTGGCGGACCGCGGCTCGCACCTCGTCGTCGGCGTCGGAGGCGCTGAGAATGCGGGTGCGGCCGGGGCCGACCTCCGGGCCGGGGCCCGGCAGAGGATCGGCCGGAGAGTGGGCGCCGAGGCGGGCCAGCGAGCGGCGCACGCCCACGTCGGCATCGGTCTTCCCCGTGAGCCCGGCGATGACGGTGGTGGGGCACGCCTCGGCCAGCGCGGCCAGCAGCGCGGCCTGGCGCTGGAGCAGGTCCTGCGGGAGGTAGACGACGACCCGGCCCAGCTCGGCCGCCAACGCCCGGCCCTCGGCGGTGGCCAGCGCGGCGATGGCCGCGGCGGTGAGGTCGGACTCGTGGTACCAGGCGCCACCCAGCCGGTCGCGGGCCCGGCGGTAGAGGCCGACCACGTCGTGCGCGCGGCGTCCGGCCCCGGCCAGGGCGAACAGGCCGTCCTCGCTGACGTCGGACAGCTCCGCGAACGTGGCCACCAGGGCCGTCTCGGTGGCGGGGTGCTCGGCGACAGGAGCGAAGATGCCGGGGTCGTCGCGCAGGGCGCGGCGTAGCGCGGCGGCGATGACCGGCGTCGACACCGGGCGGCGCCCAGCGGCGGCGAGCGACGGGGCGCCGAGCAGCTCGGCCAGCCGGTAAGCGGTGAGGAACGTCACCGCCGCCACCCCCACGTGAGTCCCGGGGCCCAGGCCGCCGGAAGCCAGCGCGCGCCGGGCGGTCACGCCGACGTGGTTGCTCGGCACCACCACGCCTACGGGAGCCAGCGGATCACCGTCCTTGGCGTCGGCTATGGCGGCGCGCAGCCGCTCCAGCGCGGGGCGGCCATAGGGAGTCGACAGGACCTCGAGGGGCACTCAAGGAAGGGTACGCACGGGGTGTGACACTTAGGGCCTGTCCTGCAAGTCATGGCGCACGCCTCTGCGCAGGCCGGCGCCAGTAGAGAGGTTGACGCCGCTCGCCGCACCGGGCCGACATTGAAACCGCTGGTGGGTTCCGGCGTCGGCCCGGCACGCCGAGCGACGCCCCTGGCTCGGAGATCCGCACACCGGACTTACAGGACAGGCCCTAGGACGGATGCGCTTCGCCGGCCGTCTCGCTCACCGCGCCGCCCCGGGTGGCCTCCAGCGGGACCTCGCCGTCGATGCGCGGGACCTCGATCCCGACCGTCACGGTGCCGTGCTCGGCCTCCCAGCGGACCACGTTGTACGCGGCCGCGTAGAGGACCAGGCGGCCGGCCAGGGCCAGCCAGGCCAGGATGGCGAAGACGGTCCCGAGCGACCCGTAGAGCGCCGAGGCCGAGGCCACGGCGCGGGGCACGTACACCGTGCCGATCAGCTTGAGCAGCTCCAGGCCCACGCCCCCGACGATCGCCCCCGGCAGGTGGGCAGACCAGGGCAGCGGCGCGTTGGTCAATGTCCGGAACATCCACAGGAACAGCACGATGTTGAGGACGACTCCCAGGACGACGGTGGGGACAGTGGCCGGTCCGGGCAGCTCGGCCACCACCGGTCCGAGCGACATCGACACCAGGAACAGCGCGCCCGCTCCCACGAGCCACGCCAGGCCGACGAGCTTGGTCGTCAGTCCCCGGCCCTTGACCTGCCAGGTGGCGTCCAGCGCCTGCTCCAGCGTGCCCACGATGCCGAGACCGCCCCACAGCAGACCCACGAACCCGACCACCGAGGCGGCGCGCCGGCTCTGCTCGGCCTTGTCGATCACCCTAAGCACGTCCTGGGCCGCCTGTCCGGTCAACCCGAGGCTCTCGACCACCCTGTCGGCGAAGTCGGTCTCGCCCGAGGCCACGAAGCCGACCACCGAGATGCCGAGGAGCAGCAGCGGGAACAGGGACAGGAACCCCGCCAGCGCGATCGACGAGGACAGCGGTCCACCGCCCACGTCGCCCACCCGCCGGTGCACGGCCAGTGCCCTCTGCAGCCAGGGGAAACGCTCGGACAGGCGATCGAACACGGCTGCTCCTCGCGGCGCTACCGGGCGCCGGGCACATCCTTCCACTACCCCGTAGCGGGTAGGTTGCGCAGGTGATCCCCGACGGCATCGACCCCGCGCGCATCCCCGTCCACGTGGCCTGCGTCATGGACGGCAACGGCCGCTGGGCGGAGAGCCGGGGCCTGCCGCGCACCGAGGGCCACACCAAGGGCGAGGAGGCCCTGTTCGACGTGGTCGAGGGCGCTCTGGATCTGGGCATCGAGTGGCTGACCGTCTACGCCTTCTCGACCGAGAACTGGCGCCGGCCGGCCGACGAGGTCCGGTTCCTCATGGGGTTCAACGAGACGCTGCTGCTGCGGCGGCGGGACGAGCTGCATGAGAAGCAGGTGCGGGTCCGCTACATCGGCCGGCGGGACTGGCGCGTGCCCCGGCGGGTGCAGCGCCACATCGACGAGGCCATCGAGATGACCCGGAAGAACCGGCGGATGACGCTCAACCTGGCCTTCAACTACGGCGGGCGGGCCGAGATCGTGGACGCCGTGCGCTCGCTCGTGGCGTCGGGTGTGCCCGCCGACAAGGTCACCGAGAAGCGGCTGCGGGATCACCTGTATGCCCCCGACATGCCCGATCCCGAGCTGATGATCCGGACCTCGGGCGAGTACCGCCTGTCCAACTTCCTGCTGTGGGAGCTGGCCTACAGCGAGCTGATCTTCACCGACGTGCTGTGGCCGGACTTCCGGCGCGAGCACCTGTTCGACGCGGTCCGGGAGTTCCAGGGCCGCAGCCGGCGCTTCGGGGGCGTGAAGTCCCGATGACGGCGGGAGGCTGAGCCCGGCGTGCCGCTCTACCACGACCGAGGTGTGGTGTTGCGCACGCACAAGCTGGGCGAGGCCGACCGGATCGTGTCCTTCCTCACCCGCGACCACGGCAAGGTGCGGGCCGTGGCCAAGGGGGTGCGCAAGACCAAGAGCCGCTTCGGCGGGCGGTTGGAGCCGCCCAGCCACGTCCAGCTCCTGTTCTACGAGGGCCGGGGTGAGCTCGACATCGTGTCGCAGGCCGAGACCATCGACCACTTCCGCCCGCTGCGCGACGACCTCGACCGCCTGGCCCAGGCCGTGTCCATGCTGGAGGCGGCGGACCAGCTCGCCCTGGAGCGCCACGCCAACCGGGCGCTCTACGACATGCTCGTGGGCGCGCTGCGCACACTGGCCGACCAGGACGCCCCGCTGGTCGTGCCCGGCTTCTTCCTCAAAGCCCTGGCGCTGGAGGGCTACCGGCCCCAGGTCGACGCCTGTGTGGCGTGCGGGAGCCCGGGGCCGCTCGTGTCATGGGCGCTGGAGGAGGGCGGGTTGCGCTGCGCCGCCCACCGCCAGGGCCCGGCGCTGAGCCAGGACGCGGTGGTGGTGCTCCAGGACATGCTCGGCGGGCGGCTGGGCAGCGCGCTCAACGAGCGCCGACCGCAGGTCGTGTCCGAGGTGGACCACCTGGTGGTGCGGGCGCTCGAGACCCACCTGGAGCGGCGGCTCCGGTCGGTCAACGCCCTCCACCGGGGCTGAACAGGTTAGAGGGGGCGCCACTCCTTGGCGGAGTCGTCCC
>DASRJN010000274.1:0-2515 GCA_035649455.1 Acidimicrobiales bacterium | reverse complement strand
TGCCCCCGGTAGGGTCGTGAGGGTGCCGGCTGAGAACGCGCACGTCGAGCCCGGTGCCCTGCAGCCGGTCGAGGACGTGGCGGCCCAGCGTGCCGGTGCCGCCGGTGACCAGGATGGGGGAGGTCTGGGTGGGTGTCATGCCCGGATGACACCTGGCACCGGGAAGATGTGACACGTGGACGAGACCCAGCGGCTGGCCGAGCGGTTCGAGGAGCACCGGGACCACCTGCGCTCGGTGGCCTACCGGATGCTGGGCTCGCAGGCCGAGGTCGACGACGCCGTCCAGGAGGCCTGGCTGCGCCTGAGCCGGATCGACGCGGGCGAGATCGAGAACCTGGGCGGGTGGCTGACCACGGTGACGGCCCGGGTCTGCCTGAACATGCTGCGCGCCCGGCGGTCCCGGCCCGAGGACGCAGTGGACGTCATACAGCTGCCCGACCCCCAGGTCAGCCCGCCGGACGACGAGGCGGCGCAGGCCGACGCGGTGGGCCTCGCCCTGATGGTCGTGCTGGACGCCATGGCGCCCGCCGAGCGGCTGGCCTTCGTGCTGCACGACATGTTCGCGGTGCCCTTCGAGGAGATCGCCCCCATCGTCGAACGGACGCCGGCCGCGACCCGGCAGCTGGCCAGCCGGGGGCGGCGGCGCGTCCGGAGCGCCGACCTCCCCACCCCCGAACGTGACCTGGCCCGCCAGCGGCGGGTCGTCGACGCTTTCTTCCGCGCCGCGCGCGGAGGCGAGTTCGATGCGCTGGTGGCGATACTCGACCCCGACGTGGTGCTGCGGGCCGACGCGGGCGCCTGGCGCCCCGCCCTGTCGGTGGTGGTCCACGGAGCCTCGGAGGTGGCGGGTCAAGCGGTCCGCTTCTCCGTGCCGCACGCCGAGCTCCAGCCGGTGCTGGTCAACGGAGCCGCTGGCGTGGTGGTGACGGTCCGCGGCCGCCCCTTCTCGATCATGGGCTTCACGGTCAGCGGGAACCAGATCGTGGCGATCGACGCGCTCGCCGACCCCGAGCGGGTCGCGACCTGCCTTGCTACAGCTAAGGGTGGTTGAGGTCGCCGCGGCCCAGCGTGCCGGTAGCGATGCCGAGCAGCAGGCGCAGCAGCGAGGCAGTGGCGCCCCACACCGTGTCGCCGACCAGCTCGAAGAACGTGATGGGCTGGACCCGGCCGCCCGGGAAGGTCCAGATCTCCTCGCGGAAGATCTCGGGGTCGAGCAGCTCGGCCAGCGCCACGTGCAGCACGGCCTGGACCTCGTGGGGGTTGGGGTAGGTCTCGGGCCGGGCCGGCAGCATGCCCACGAACGGCGCGATGAACGACCCGCTGGAGATGGTGGCGAGGTGGTCGAGCTCGCCGAACACCTCGACCGCGGAGGGATCGAGCCCGATCTCCTCCTCGGCCTCGCGCCGGGCCGCGTCGACCGGCGCCTCGCCCGGCTCGACCCGCCCGCCAGGGAAGCTGACCTCGCCCTGGTGGGTGCGCAGGCCCCAAGTGCGCCGGGTGAGCACCACCCGGGCCAGGCCGTCCTCGCCGTCGTACAGCGGGACCAGCACCGCGGACGGCCGCTCGGGCCCGCGGACCGGACCGTCGATCAGCTCGCGCTCGGAGGGGCGGGGCGGCCCCTGCCCGGCCAGCGCGGCCCGGACGTCGGCCACCGACGGCCGGCGCTCGCCGGGGACCAGGTGGGCCCAGGGGGGCGGACCGCCGGCCCGGGCGTTGTAGGGCCGCGGGATGCGCTGGTCGCCACCCCGGCCCGGTGGGACCGGGCGGGTGGGCCCGGGCGGTTCCTCGCCCGGCTGAGGCCAGCCGGGCATGCCCGCGGCCATGGCCTCACGGGCCGACACCCGCCGCTCAGGCGACGAGAGGGCGGCATCGGACCACTCGGCCCCTGCCCCCTCAGCCATCCGTGGTCGCGCCCGCCGCGGCCTGTTGCGCGGCCAGGGCCTCGAGCAGGTCGCGCAAACCCCCGGTCTTGAGGCTGCTCATGACCCGCCCGGGTGGGGTCTCACCCCGCTCCCACTCCATCCAGTGGGCGAGCAGCTTCTGGGGGTCGGGGGGCGGGGTCTCCATCACCCCGGCAGGCTACCTGCGGTTCGGCCGGGTCCCGTGGGCACTAGCCTGCGGCGATGGCGTGGGTGAGGGTGTGCCAGTCCGAGTGGCTCTCGGTCGAGCTGCCGTGGAGCACCGAGGCCCTGGACCGCCTGCGCGCCGCCCGTGCGAGGCGTCGCAACCTGTGGATCGGCGCGGTCGCGAACTTGGTCGGCGGGTTGGTGACCCTGGTCGCCATGGGCCGCGCCGGCGCGGCTGAGCTGCCCGCCTACCGCCTGGGGGCGCTCGCGCTGCTCGCCACGCTGGCGGTGTGCGTGATCGGGGCATTGGTGGCTGAGTGGCGCGTGGGGCAGGCCAGCGTGGCGGTCGACCTCGACGCCTCCCGGCGCTGGGTCACGCTGCGGGGCGTCGCCCCCGAGTTCGCCCAGGCGGTGCGGGCCCGGCAGAGCCCGTCCGACCAGCCCTATCC
>DASRJN010000273.1:0-27540 GCA_035649455.1 Acidimicrobiales bacterium | reverse complement strand
CACCCGGCGGGAGCGCCCGGTCGAGGCCGTGCCCGCGCCGGTCCCGGCCGGAGGCGGTTCCAGGGACCTCTCCACCGAGGAGGTCGCGGCCTGCCCGGTGGCCGAGCCCTGAGGTAGCTTCGCCGACCTGTCGAAACCCGGCGTGCAGCTGCGTCCATTCGGTGAACCAGCCGAAGGAGGCCATGACATGGAGCTGCAACCGAACGTGATCACCCTGGGCGTGACGGACCTCGACGAGGCCAAGCGCTTCTACGCCGAGGGCCTGGGCCTGCCGATCCTCGAGGACGAGGGCCAGCTCGTAAGCCTGGGGTTGGGCGACGGGTCGTCCGGCCTGGCGCTGTACCACCGGGACGCCCTGGCGCATGACGCCGGCGTCCCGGCCGACGGCACCGGCTTCCGCCGCGTCACCCTGTCGTACATCACCGACTCGGCCGAGCATGTGGACGGCCTGCTCTCGCAGGCGATTGCGGCTGGCGGCCGGCTGGTGAAGCCGGCCAAGCGGGCCGTGTGGGGCGGCTACAGCGGCAACGTCGCCGACCCCGACGGCCACATCTGGAAGGTGGCGTCCGGCAACGGCCCGCCGCGCCTGCGTCGCCGGTCGACGCCTGCTGTCTCCGCCCCCAGCGCGCCGCTTGAGGTGCCGGTGGTCATCGGCGTCGCCGACGTGAAGCGGGCCAAGGCGTTCTACGAGGCGCTGGGCAGCCCCGTCGGCAAGAGCTTCGGCGGCAAGTACGTCAGCTTCGCCTTCCCGGGTGGGTCGGATCTGGCCCTGTACAAGACGGGCGACCTGGCCGACGACGCCGGCGTCGACGCGGACGGGCGCGGCTTCCGGGCCGTGACGTTCTCGCACCTCGTCGACTCGGCGGCCGAGGTGGACGAGGTGATCGACCGGGCCACGCACGCCGGCGCCACCGTGGTGAAGCCCGCCGAAGCGGCCTCCTGGGGTGGCTATGGCGGCTACATCGCCGACCTGGACGGGTTCATGTGGAAGGTCGTCTCGGCCTCGTGATCGGCAGAGCGGGCAGGCAGGCCGTCGACGTACGTCACCGTGTTGGTGCGGACCGCGGGAGTGCGCGGGCCCCGGATGATCACACCGGTGAGGTTGAGCGGGTCACAGGCGTTGACCGTCACCCGCTCCCCGCTGCGGGGGGCCTTGCGGATCGCCTTCAGCCCATCCATGGCGGCGGGCAGGGCGTACTGCTCGCCGCTGAAACCGGCCACGAAGCGGCCGCCTCGCACCAGGCCCCGGTCCTCGAAGCGGCGCAAGGCCCACTGCAGGTCGCGCCACGGCACGGCCGGCCCCTCGTGCACCGCCAGGTCGCGGAACACCACCCCCCAGCGGGCCAGCAGCTGGTCGGCCAGCACCTCGGCCAGACCCTCGCGGTCCTCGACCGGCTCGGCCTCCCCCACCAGCGACCAGCGCCCTGCGGCGGTGGTGGGCCGCTGCGCCCCCCGGCGCCGCCGGGTCAGCGAGCGGGTGGCGGCGGTGGGGCGCCGCGGCCGCTCCACCAGGGCGCGGATGGCGGCGAAGCCGTCCGCGGTGAGCAGTCCACGGGCCACGCCGTCCCACAGGGCCTGCTCGAGGTCGGTGGCCAGGCGGCCGGTGTCGGCCATCAGCTCGGGCAGGAAGCGGGCGCCCTTGGCCGCCAGCGCCTCCACCACCTCGGCCGTCGCCCCCAGCTCGGGTACCTCGGGCTCGCCCGCCAGCCGCGCCGCCTGCAGCAGCCAGGGCAGGTCGGCCCGGAAGGCCAGCGCCACCGGCGTGGCCTTGGACGGGCCCGCCTTGCGGTCACCGGCGGGCTGGGCCGGTGACAGCCGCAGCCAGGTGACCTCGCCGTCGTGGCACAGCCGGTCGAGCTGGCCGGAGCGGTAGTCGGCCACCCGCCGGCCCAGGACCTCGGGTTCCCAGGCCGCCACCGCGGCCTCGTAGCCCTGCAGCTGCTCGACCACGGTGCGCACCCCGTGGTGGCCCCGCACCTGGGTGCCGGGCGCCACGTGCTGCCAGCGCAGCAGGAAGCGCATGAAGTCGGGGGCGGACACCGGCTCGACCGCCTTGCGCCGGGCCCGCCGCGAGTAGGAGTGCATGCGGGCCAGCAGCCGGCGAGCGCACCACTCGACCTGGTCGCCCTCGAGGTCCGGGGCGGTGAACGCGCCCTGGAGGGCGAAGCCGTCGTTCTCCAGCACGGCCAGGCCCACCGTGACCGCCCCGGGGGGCAGCGCGGTCAGCTCGGACAGGCCCGCCGCGGTGCGAGGACCGGAGATGTCGAGGTGGCCGCGCAGCACCGCCGCCGCGACCCGCTCGCGCGGGTGGACGTCATCGGGCGCGCCCTGGACCAGCACCGCGGCCTGGTCGCGCGCCTCGGTGGTCCACCACAGCTCGCCCCGCTCATCGGTGTGCGAGCACACCCGGCCCCGGGCCGAGAGCGCCTCGAAGTGCTCGCGCCACTCCGGCCGGGCCCGCGTGACCACCAGCATGCCCAGCAGGTCGTGCAGCTCGTCTGGGCTCCGCGGCGCGGGCGCCACCTCGTCGACCACCCGGGCGATGGCCTCGGGGTCGAGGCGGCCGATGGTGCTCATGTCGACCGGCAGGCCGCGGCGCAGCGGCACGGCCCGGGTGCGGCGATCGATCGCTTCGGCGTCGTCCAGGAAGGCGTAGGGCTTGGCGGTGAGGATCTCGTGGCTGAAGGCCGACGCCTCGGTGGTATCCCGGAAGTGGACCCTCACCCGGCCGCTCTCGATGCCGTCGAGCAGGTCGGTCAGACCGTCGATGTCGAGGCTCTCGGTGAGCGTGTCGTGCACCGTCTGGCGCACCAGCGGGTGGTCGGGGATCTCGATGGGCCCGGTGACGTTCTCCTGGCAGGCCGCGGCGTCGGGGAACAGCGCGGCCATGAGGTCGTCGGACTCCATGCGCTGGATGGGGGGCGGGTTGCGGCGCCCGCCCTTCCAGCGCAGCACCACCAGGGCCCGGTTGAGGTTCCAGCGCCAGCGGCTCTGGAACATCGGCTGGTCCAGGATCGCCTGGGTGAGGACCGGGCGCACGGTGCGGGTGCTGAGGAAGCGGGGCACGTCGGCCAGCGGGAAGCTGTGGTGCGGGCCCAGCGAGAGGACCACGGTGTCGTCGTTGGCCGCGGCTTGGAGCTCGAAGTTGAACGAGGTGCAGAAGCGCTTGCGCAACGCCAGGCCCAGCGCCCGGTTCACCCGCCCGCCGTACGGCGAGTGGACCACCAGGTGCATGCCGTCGGCGTCGTCGAACATGCGCTCGAACACCAGATCGTCGTGGGTGGGCACCACGCCCAGCACCGCCCGGCCCGCGGCCACGTAGTCGACGATCTGGGAGACCGCGGCGTCCTCCAGCGGTGCCTCGCCCTGCAGCCAGGCCCGCGCCGCCTCGACGTCGCCCTCGGCCAGCAGGCCGTCGAGCGTGCCCCGCAGGTGCGACACCGCCCGGGACAGCTCGGCGGTGCGGGCGGGTGCCTCGCCCCGCCAGAACGGGATGGTGGGCGCCTTGCCCTCGGCGTCGACCACCCGCACCACGCCCGAGGTCACCTGGCGGATCTGCCAGGCATGGGTGCCGAGCAGGAAGATGTCGCCCGCCATCGACTCGACCGCCCAGTCCTCGTTGACCGAGCCCAGGTACAGCTCCTCGGGCTCCAGGACCACCCGGTAGTCGCCGATCTCGGGGATGGCGCCGCCCGAGGTGGCGGCGGCCAGGCGCGCCCCGGGCCGGGCCCGGACCTCGCCGTTCACCCCGTCGAGGTGCAGGTAGGCGGCCCGTCGCCCCCGGCCGGTGGCGATGCCGTGGCTGACCACGCCGATGACCTCGTCGAACGTCTCACGCGAGAGGTCGCGGTAGGGGTGGGCCCGGCGCACCAGGTCGTAGAGGTCGTCGAGCCGCCAGCCCTCCTCGTCCGGCACCGCGGCCACCTCGGCCACGATCTGCTGGGCCAGGATGTCGAGTGGGCCGTCGGGGGGCATGAGCGCGTCGAGGTCGCCCCGGCCCACCGCCGCGAGCAGCGCGGCGGACTCGACCAGCTCGTCGCGGGTGAGGGGGAACAGCCGGCCCCGGGGCACGCCGTGGCGCGAGTGGTTGGCCCGGCCGACCCGTTGCAGAAAGGTGGCGATGCTGCGGGGCGATCCCACCTGGCACACCAGCTCGACCGGCCCGATGTCGATGCCCAGCTCCAGCGAGGCGGTGGCCACGAGCGCCCGCAGCTCGCCCGCCCGCAGGCGGGTCTCGACCCGCTGGCGCCGCTCCTTCGACAGCGAGCCATGGTGGGCCGACACCACGTCGTCGCCCAAACGCTCGCCCAGCTGGTGGGCCAGGCGCTCGGCCAGGCTGCGGGTGTTGACGAACACCAGCGTGGTGTGGTGCTCGGCCACCAGGGCGGCGATGCGGTCGAGCACGTCGCCCATCTGCTCGGCCGACGCGATCGCCTCCAGCTCGCCCTGGGGTAGCTCCAGGGCCAGGTCGAGGCGGCGGCGGTGCCCCGTGTCGACGATGGCACAAGGTGCGGGCGCCCCCGCCCCGCACAGCAGGTCGGCCACCAGCTCGATGGGCCGCTGGGTGGCCGACAGGCCGATGCGCTGGGGGCGCTGGCCGGCGGCGTGCTCGAGCCGCTCCAGCGTGAGCGTGAGGTGCGAGCCCCGCTTGTCGCGGGCCATGGCGTGGATCTCGTCGACGATGACCGTCTCGACCGTGCCGAGCATGGCCCGGCTGCGGGGGGCCGTGACCAGCAGGTAGAGCGACTCGGGCGTGGTGACCACGAAGTTGGGCGGGCGCCGCACCATGGTCGACCGCTCACTGGCGGTGGTGTCACCGGTGCGCACGCCCACGCGCAGGTCGGGAGCCGAGTAGCCGAGCTCGGCCGCGATCTCGGCGATCTCCCGCAGGGGCCGCTCGAGGTTCTCGGCGATGTCGACCGCCAGCGCCTTGAGCGGGGACACGTAGGCCACCTGGGCCCGGCCCGCCACGTCCACCCCCCGGGCGTGGGCCCGGTAGAGCCGGTCGATGCCCACCAGGAAGCCGGCCAGCGTCTTGCCCGACCCGGTGGGCGCCGCGATGAGCGTGTCGTGCCCGGCGGCGATGCGCTGCCACCCCTCGTGCTGGGGCGGCGTGGGCCCGTCGGGGAACCGCCGCTCGAACCAGGCCGCCACCGCGGGGTGGAACCCGTCGGCGGGCAGGGGCGGGCCCTGCGGCAGGGCCGGGAACAGCGTCAGCGGCTCGACGCCGGGCTTGAGGGTGCTGGGCGAGAGGGTGCTCGACTCGAGGCTGGTCGTCATGGGCTCGACCCGAGAGTAACCACCGGGTGTGACAGGTTCGGCTCCGGAAAGCCGTCGCCTACGGAGCGAGCGGCTCGGCCAGCGGGCGGCCTTCGAGGCGGTCGTCCACGATGGCCAGGAACTTCGGGCAGGTCCGCACGTCGTCCGCCGGGCACGCCAAGGCGTGGACCAGCGCCACGCGGGCGATCTCGGCGTCACGGACCAGCGCGTCGAGCTCGTCGATCTTGCCCCGGATCAGCTCGTCCCGGCTCGGGCGATCGGGCAGGCCCCCCATCAGGCGGGCGATCTCCGCCAGCGTGAAGCCGAGGTCCCGCAGCAGCAGCACCACGCCGACCTGGTGCACCGCGGCGGCGTCGTAGCGGCGCTGGCCACCGGACCGGGCGGCCGGGGACACCAGGCCCAGCTCGTCGTAGTAGCGCAGGGCGGTCGTGGCCACTCCGGTGCGCTGGGCAAGCTCTCCGATGGTCAGCACTTGACTTAGAGCGTACTCGAAGTTGTTGGCTCGACCCATGAGCATCACCACACAACTCATCAGGCAGTTCGGCGAGCCCCGCGGGGCGACAGGGCACGTCGTGGGCTGGGTCATGGGCCACAGACGCTCCAACGTGGAGCGCAGCCGCTGGGCCGTGAGCCTGCTCGGCCTCGGGCCGGGCGATCGCCTGCTGGAGGTCGGCTGCGGTCCCGGCGTCGCCGTCGCTGCGGCCGCGGCAACCGGCGCCCACGTCGTGGGCGTCGACCGGTCCTCCGTGGTGATCGGCCAGGCCGGGCACCGCAACCGGCGTGCGGTCCGGCACGGGCAGGTCGAGCTGCACGTGGCTCCGGTCGAGCAGCTGCCGGACCTGGGCGCGCCGTTCGACGCCGCGCTGGCGGTGAACACCATCGGGTTCTGGTCCGACCCGGGGGCGGCCCTGACCACCATCGCCGGGAAGCTGCGGTCGGGTGGGACCCTGGCAGTCGTGTCGCAGCCCCGCATCCGGGGCGCCACGGCCGACGACACACGCGCCGCGGGCGAGCGTTTCCGGGAGCTGCTGGAGCAGGCCGGCTACGACAACGTGCGCAGTGAGACCCTGGACGACCTGGATCCGCCCGCCGTGTGCGTGCTCGCCGGTCGACCTCACAGCTAGGCGGCCCGGGGGCGTTGTACCACCATGACCACGATGACCGAACTGGACTGGCCGGCGGCCCTGGCGGGCGCACTGGACTGCTCGGGCTACGCGGTCCTCCCCCCGGTGCTGGACGAGGCGGACTGCCGGGCCCTCGCCGACCTGTACGACCGGGACGACCTGTTCCGCTCGACGGTCGACATGGCCCGGCACCGCTACGGCGAGGGCCAGTACCGCTACTTCGCCTACCCGCTCCCCGACCGGGTGGCCGAGCTGCGGGCCCGGTTCTGGCCGCTGCTCCTGCCCGTGGCCCGGGACTGGGCCGACCGCCTCGGCCGCCCCGCCCCGTGGCCCGATGACCTGGAGGACTGGCTGGCCGCCTGCCACGAGGCCGGCCAGACCCGGCCCACCCCGCTACTGCTGTGCTACGGCCCGGGCGACTGGAACGCCCTGCACCGGGACCTCTACGGGGAGCTGGTGTTCCCGCTCCAGGTGGTGATCGGCCTCGACGCCCCCGGCCGGGACTACACCGGCGGCGAGTTCCTCCTGGTGGAGCAGCGGCCCCGCGCCCAGTCCCGCGGCTCGGCCGTGCTGCTGGACCAGGGCCAGGCCCTGGTGTTCACCACCCGCGACCGGCCGATCCGGTCGGCTCGAGGCTGGTCGGCGGGCCAGATGCGCCACGGCGTCAGCACGGTGCGCAGCGGCCACCGGCGGACCCTGGGCCTGGTGTTCCACGACGCGGCCTGATCAGGCCGCGTCGTCGCCGCTCAGCTCCTCGTCCTGGTCGTCGGCCACCAGGCCGCCCACCCGGGCCAGGGCTTCGGCCAGGCCCGCGGCGCGGGCCACGACCGCGGCGATGGAGATCTCGGCGTCGGCCCCCGGGAGCGGGGGCTCGCCCAGCGAGCGGACCAGCGCGGTGGGGTCGCCGGCGGGGACGATGGGCTCGGGCTCGGGCAGGGGCGGGACCGGGCGCCACAGGTCGACGGGCTTGGCCTTGCCCTTGCGACCCGAACGGCGCCGCCGGGACGACTGGCCGTTCTGACCCTGGCCGCCGCCACCCTTCTGGTTCTGCCGCGGCTGGCTCATTGGCGCACCCTTCGGGCTGCGCGCAATGAGCCATCGGCCCACAGGGCCGAATATGGCACTGTGTTTCTGGTTCGCTCGACAAGCTCGCTCACGAGTCCCCCTCGGTGAGCAGGGCGTCGGGTCGCATGCCGAGGGCGACGCGCAGCTGGCTGGCGTCGAGGTCGGCCAGCGAGCTGGACTTGGGCAGGACCAGGTCGGCGATGTGGCGCTTGCCCGCCACCACCTCCTCGACCCGCTCGTCCACCGTGCCCGGGCACACCAGGCGGTGGGACACGACCGTGCGGGTCTGGCCGATGCGCCAGGCGCGGTCCCGGGCCTGGTCCTCGACCGCCGGGTTCCACCAGCGGTCGTAGAGCACCACGTGGCTGGCAGCGGTGAGGTTCAGGCCGGTGCCGCCGGCCTTGAGGGAGAGCACCAGGGCGCCTGCGCCCTCGCCCTCCTGGAAATCCTTGATGAGCTGGTCGCGGGCGCCGCGGGCGAGGCCACCGTGGTAGCAGGAGATGGGCACGCCGGTCCGCTCGGTGAGGTGGTCGGCCAGCTTCTTGCCCCACTCGGCGAAGTGGGTGAACACCAGGATCCGCTCGCCCGCCTCGAACACGGACTCGACGATCTCCTCCAGCCGGGCGAGCTTGCCCGAACGCCCGGCGAGGGGCTTGCCGTCGTCCTGGTAGGCGGCCGGGTGGTTGCAGATCTGCTTGAGGGCGGTGATGGCGGCCAGCACCGCGCCCTGCTTGGGAGGGTTGCCCTGCTCGGCCGCCTCGGTGGCCGACGCCAGCAGCCGGTCGAGCACGGCCTGGTAGAGGCCGATCTGCTCGGCGCTCATGGAGCAGTGGTCGAGCTCGTCGATGCGGTCCGGCAGCTCGGCCGCCACCACCGGCTCGACCTTGGTGCGGCGGAACACGAGGATGCCGTTGAGGGCGGACAGCGCCGCCTCGGGCTGGCCGGACAGCTGGGCCACGAACTGGGGCCGGGCGCCCACCAGGCCGGGGTTGACGAAGTCGAGCACCGCCCACAGGTCGCCGAGGCCGTTCTCGATGGGGGTGCCGGTGAGCGCCAGCCGGGCCCCGGCCGGGATGCGGCGCAGCTGCTGGGCAGTCTCGCTGGCAGGGTTCTTGATGGACTGCGCCTCGTCCACCACCACGCGGGCCCAGTCGTAGTCGGACAGGGCCTCGATGTCGCGCACCGCGGTGCCGTAGGTGGTGATGACGATGTCGGCCCCCGTGGCCTCCGCGGCCAGCTCGTCGGCCGAGGCCCGGGTGGCGCCGTGATGGACGACCACCGACAGGTCCGGGGTGAAGCGCGCCGCCTCGGCCGCCCAGTTGCCCACCACGGCGGGCGGGGCGATGACCAGCGCGGGGCCGTTGCCGGCAGTGCGGCGGATGTGGGCCAGCACCGTGGGGGTCTTGCCCAGGCCCATGTCCAGGGCCAGGATGCCGCCCAGCCCGGCGGCGTCGAGGAAGCCCAGCCACGCCAGGGCGTCGGCCTGGTAGGCCCGCAGCTGGCCCGAGAAGCCTTCGGGGCTGAGGACCGGCTCGGTGGGGACGTCGCGCGCCGCGTGCAGCAGGTCGCTGGCCCAGCCGGCGCCGTCGACCACCAGGCCCCCGGCCAGCGGGGCGCCCTCCAGGCCGACTGCGTAGCGGAGCACCTCGGCCCCGGTGAGCTGGGTCGTGGCCGCGCGCTCGGCCAGCGCGGCCGCGGCCTCCTTGAGGTCGGCCCGGTCGAGCTCGACCCAGCGGCCCCGGGACTTGACCAGCGGCCGTGCCTCCGCGGCCAGGCGGGCGACTTCGGCCGCGGTGAGCTCGACGTCGTCGAACACGGCTGACCAGTGCACGTTGGAGAGCTGGCGGGCGCCGACCATGGTGTCGCCGGCCGGCTCGGTGAACAGCCGCAGCGCGGGCGCGGGCTTGCGCCGGGACAGGGCCGGCACCCGGACGTCGAAGCCGGCGGCTTCCAGGGTGGAGCCGGTGACGGTCATCAGCTCCCAGGCCTCGTCCTGGGAGAGGTAGACCTGGCCCCGGCGCTGCCCACCCGGTCGGAGCAGGACCGGCAGGATGCGCTCCAGGCGGGCGAGGTCGTCGGCCAGCGGCTTGGTGCCGTGGCGGTCGGTGAGGGCCAGCTCGATCGGCAGCAGGCCGCCCTCGGCCCCGGGGCCGAGCACCGACAGGAACCAGGCATTGCCCTTGTCGGGCGGATCGAGCTGCACCACCAGCCGGACCCGGCCCGCGGCGGTGACCGGACGGGACCAGCGGTCCATGCGCTTGGCGATCTCGGCCCCGGCCGCGACCGGCGCGGGGAAGACGGAGCCGTCGAGCCGGGTGACCACCGCCTCGGCCGCGGCGCTGACGGTGCGCACGACCGGGGGCGGGGCCGGCATCTCCAGCCGGCCCGCGGCGTCGGTGGCGATGGCGTTGACGACGGCGCCGAGCACGTCGAGCGTCACCGAGCGGGGGTCGCCCCCGCCCAGCACCCGCACGGGACCGGGCATGGCGCCCGCCAGCTCCTCGATCTCGGCCTGGTCGATGTCGGCCGGCGCCCAGCGGACGTTGACGTCGGCCAGGCGGCCGTCCTGGCGGCGGTTGTTGCGCACGGCGGGCACCAGCGCGCCCCGGGCTACCAATCGCACTGCGGCCACGGCCACCCGGCCCAGCCAGGTCACGCTCGACCCCACGCCGTCGCCCCCCAGGCCCCCGCCCACCGCCACCAACCACCCCAGAGAGTCGGCCACCGGGATCGACAGGGCCGCGGCCCGGTCGCCGGTGGGCAGCACCACGCCCCGGTGCTGCTCCCAGCCGACCGCGGGGCCGCCGATGGCCTCCAACCGGTCGGAGAGCTCGTCGTGGTCCGCAGGCGGAGCGTCCGGGCCACCGGCCCACACCACCACCTCGCCGCCCGACCACGACGCCTGCAGCCGCACCTCCCCGATCGGGTCGGGCGCCACGAGCACCGCGGAGGCGGGATCGTCGCTGGTGGTCAGGCGGTCGTACGCCGCCTCCAGCCGGGCCAGCTCGGCCTCGACATCGGCCACCACCTGGGCCCGCTCGGGCCCCTCGATGCGGCGGACGGCCTCGAGGTTGTCCTCGGTGTCGTCGAGCAGGCGCTCGAGCGTGCGCCGCCACGCGGGCGCGTCGGATTCGAGCAACGCCAGCTCGTCATCCGTGGCGATGCCGTCCACCGCCGACCACACGGCGGTCTCCAAGGCTCGGGTGGCCTGATCCATACGCGCTCTAGCGCTCCTCGCGCTACGCCCCCGCTCCGACTGCGCGGAGACTTCGTGTCCGTTGGGCTGGCATCGTCGGAAACAGATGCGGACCCCACTGCCCACCGCTCCACCGCGGGATGCCAACTACGCCCCCTAAGGATACGGGCAACCAGTGACGGTCACACCATCGCCCACCCCGGGAGCCTTGACAAAAAAATTTGTCAGAGGCAGTCTGAACCCTGTGATCGACGTCCAGGTGATCGAGGACCCCGGGGCCGCGGCCGTCGCGCTCGACCCCATCCGGTCCCGGTTGCTGGCCGAGCTGGTCGAGCCCCAGTCCGCCGCCACCCTGGCCGCCCACCTCGGCCTGCCGCGCCAGAAAGTGAACTACCACCTGCGCACCCTGGAGGCGCAGGGCCTGGTCGAGCTGGCGGAAGAGCGGCGGCGGGGCGGCATCACCGAACGGGTCCTGCGGGCCACCGCCCTGCACTACGTCGTGTCGCCCGCGGCCCTGGGGGAGACGGCAGTGGACCCTGAGCGCGCCGCCGACCGGTTCTCGGCCGGCTACCTCGTCGCCCTGGCCGGCCGAGTGGTGCGAGAGGTGGGCGGCCTCGCCCGCCGGGCCGACGCCGCCGGCGCCCGGCTCCCCACGCTCGCCATCGACACCGAGATCCGGTTCCGCTCGGCCGAGGACCGGGCCGCCTTCGCCGAGGACCTCACCGCCGCCGTGCTGGACCTCGCCAGCCGCTACCACCACGACGACGGACGGCCTCACCGGCTGGTCGTCGCCGCCCATCCAACCCCGGAGAAGACCGCATGACCACGCCCGACGTCCCCCTCCGCCTCGAGATGCGCTTCGAGCTGGCCGCCTCGCCCGCGCAGGTCTGGGACGCCATAGCCACCGCCGAGGGCATCTCGTCCTGGTTCCTCCCCACCGAGCTCGACGGGCGGGAGGGCGGCGCCATCGTCACCCACATGGGCGAGGACGCCTCGTCGCCGGGCGAGGTGACCGGCTGGGACCCACCCCGGCGCCTCGTCTACTCCGAGCCCGATTGGGCCGCCCTCTCGGGCCACGAGGGCGCCGACGTCACGCCCCTGGTGAGCGAGTTCCTGGTCGAGGCCCAGTCGGGTGGGACCACCGTGGTGCGCGTCGTGTCGAGCGCCTTCGGCACCGGCGCCCAGTGGGAGCAGGAGTTCTTCGACGGCATGAGGGCCGGCTGGGAGCCGTTCTTCAGCCACCTCGAGCTGTACCTGACCGACTTCGCCGGCCAGTACGCCGCCTTCATGGAGGCCGGCCTGGTGCGGGAGACCGGTTCCTCGGAACAGCTGTGGCGAGCGATGTCGAGCGACCTAGGGCTGCCCGACCAGGTGGGCAAGCCGGTCGAGCTGCGGGGGATGGCCGGCTCGCTGCGGCGGCTCCAGAACCGCCACGCACTGGTCCGTGTGACCGACCCCTACCCCGGCTATGCGGCGCTGTGGTGCGAGGACTGGCCCGATGGCGGCTCGTTCGCCCAGGTGCGCGCCTACCTGTTCCACCCCGACGCCGGAAACTATGTCGAGCGCGAGCAGCCGGGATGGAAGGCTTGGCTCGGCGGGCTCGAGGAGAGCGCATGACACTCGCGATCGAGGCCGAGGGCCTGACCAAGACCTTCGGTGAGACCAGAGCCGTCGACGGCATCGACCTGGCCGTCAAGCCGGGCACCGTCTACGGGGTGCTCGGCCCCAACGGAGCGGGCAAGACCACCACCATCCGCATGCTGGCGACGCTGCTGCTCCCCAACGCCGGCTCGGCCCGCGTGCTCGGCCACGACATCGTCGCCGAGGCCGACGTGGTACGCGGCCTGGTGAGCCTGACCGGGCAGTTCGCATCGGTCGACGAGGAACTGACCGGTCGGGAGAACCTGCTGCTGCTCGGCCGGTTGCTGGGCTTCTCCCGCGGTCCGGCCGGGGAGCGGGCGGACGAGCTGCTGGAGGCGTTCGGGCTGACCGACGCGGCCGAGCGGCTGGTCAGCACCTATTCGGGCGGGATGCGCCGGCGGCTCGACATCGCCTCGAGCATCGTGGTGACGCCCGATCTGCTGTTCCTGGACGAGCCCACCACCGGGCTCGACCCCCGCAGCCGCAACCAGGTGTGGGAGATCGTGCGGGTGCTGGTGGCCGCGGGCACCACCGTGCTGCTGACCACCCAGTACCTGGACGAGGCCGACCAGCTGGCCGACCGCATCGCCATCATCGACCACGGCCACATCATCGCCGAGGGCACCTCGGCCGAGCTCAAGGCCTCGGTGGGCAGCGGGGCGCTGCACGTGCGGCTGCACGACGCCGGGGCCCGGCCCGAGGCCGAGCGGGTGCTGGCGGTCACGCTCGGCGTTTCCGTAGAGCGCGACGCCGATCCCGCGGCGCTCACCGCCCGGGGCGCCACGCCCGACCGCATCGCCCTGGGCCTGGCCGAGCTGGTCAACGCCGGGCTCACCGTCGAGGAGTTCGCCCTCGGCCAGCCGAGCCTGGACGAGGTGTTCCTGTCCCTGACCGGCCACCCGGCCGAGCCGCAGGACGACGACGACAACGAGGAGGACGCGGCGTGACCGCCACGGATGTCAGCACCACCGTCGAGCGATCCGTCGATGCCGCCACCTTGCGGGCGGCGCTGTCCACCCACGCCCGCCCGCCGCGGCCCGGGCGGGGTTCGGCATCCGTCACGTTCGCGTGGCGGGCCATGCGCAAGATCCGCCACGTCCCCATGCAGCTGTTCGACGTGACCGCGTTCCCGATCATGTTCACGCTGATCTTCACGTTCCTGTTCGGCGGGGCGCTGGCCGGCTCGCCCCGGGACTACCTGCAGTACCTGCTGCCGGGGATCCTGGTCATGACCGTCACGATGATCACGGTGTACACGGGCATGGCGCTCAACACCGACGTCACCAAGGGTGTGTTCGACCGCTTCCGCTCGCTCGCCATCTGGCGGCCCGCGGTGCTGGCCGGGATGATGCTGGCCGACACAGTGCGCTACACGATGGCGGCGCTGGTGGTCATCGTGCTGGGCGTGGTGCTCGGGTTCCGGCCCGACGGCGGCCCGCTGGGCGTGCTGGCGGCCCTGGCGCTGATCGTGCTGTTCTCGGTCGCGCTGTCCTGGGTGTGGAGCAGCATCGGCCTGCGCCTCCAGAGCCCGGAGACGGTGATGCAGGCGAGCATGACCGTGCTGTTCCCCCTGACCTTCGCCAGCAACGTGTTCGTCGACCCCGACACCATGCCCGGCTGGCTCCAGGCGTTCGTGAACGTCAACCCGATCACCCATCTGACCACGGCGTCCCGCGAGCTCATGCACGGCCACATGGACTCGGGGGCCATCGGTTGGGTGCTGCTGTGGAGCGCGGCCCTGACCCTGGTCTTCGCCCCGCTCACGATGCGGCTCTACTCGGCGGAGCGGTAGGCCTTCCGGAGATAGTCAACTTGGTTGACTATTTGGAGAGGGTGCGCGAGGGTGCAGCCATGCCCGTGCTCCCCGCACCCTCCCAGCCCACCCACGACATCGGCCACACGCAGTTCACGTCGCTCGCCACGCCTCGCCGCGGGTCGCAGGAGACCTCGGTGTGGCGGATCGAGGTCGGCCCGGGCACCGAGCCCGTGCCCCACTCGCTGACCCGGGAGGAGGTGTTCGTGGTGCTCGACGGGCTCGCTTCGGTCACCATCGACGGCCAGCCCGGCGAGGGCCGGCCCGGCGACGCCATCGTCGTCCCGCCGGGCGTGCCTTTCGTGCTCGGCAACGGGGGCGACGGCCCGCTGCGCATGCTGTGCTGCATGCCGGTCGGCGGCCAGGCGGCCTTGCCCGGAGGCGACCCGTTCACGCCACCATGGGCTGAGTGACACCACCACCGTCCGACCCACCCACTCCCCTCGCCCGCCTGTTCGCCATGGCGCTGCGGTCGCTCGTCGACGACCTGCACGTCCGGCTCGCCGAACGGGGGTTGGGCGACCACCGGCCGGCCTACGGCTTCGCCCTGCTGGCCGCCCGGAACGGCTCCACCAGTGTCACCGAGCTGGCCGACCTGGCGGGGATGACCAAGCAGGCCGCCTCCAAGCTGGTCGACAGCATGGAGGCCGACGGCTACCTGGCCCGCTCCGCGGGTGGAGACATCGTGCGCACCAAGGGCGACACCGACCGGCGCCGGCGGCCCATCGTGCTCACCGACCAGGGCCGGCGGTTCCTCGCGACGGTCGAGGACATCTACGAGGTCCTGGAAGCGGAATGGTCCGCAGTCATCGGACGTGAACCGGTCGAAGCCATGCGATCGGGGCTCACGGAGGTGTTGCTCGACCGCCACGGCGGCCGCCTCCCGGCGGTCCGCCCGACCTGGTAGGGAGGCTCAGCCGCCCCTCAGCTCCCAGCGGGTGGGCGCATCCTCGGTCTCCACTGCGGCCACCACGCCCCGGTGGCGCAGGGCGTGGAGGTGGGCCAGGGCCTCGCCGACCGCGGCGCGGCGCATCCAGCCGTCGATCTCGTCCCACGGCCGGTTCCAGGTCATGCGCGCCGCGATGTCCCATGCCGTGGTCTGGTCGTCGGCGATGGCCGCGACCACCTCCCGGAAGCGGGCGGCGTGGTGGCGTCGCAGCTCTTCCACCCGGCGGTGCAGGTCGTCGAAGCGGTACTCGTGGGCCGGCAGCACCTCGTCCGGCTCGTACTCGTCCAGCCGGTCCAGCGCGGCCAGGAACTCGCCCAGCGGGTTGTCGCCGGCCTGGGGGTTGTACGACACGTTGGGGGTGATGCGGGGCAGCACGTGGTCGCCGGTGAGCAGCAGCTCGTGGCGCGGCTCCCAGAAGCACAGGTGGCCAGGAGTGTGGCCCGGCGTCCAGATGGCGGACAGATCCCAGCCCGCCACCTCGGGGCGGTCGCCGTCCTCCAGCAGGATGTCCGGCAGCACCGGGTCGACCAGGGGCCGGACGGGCATGGCCACCGACGTGAGGGTGGCGATCTCCGCCTCGGGCGCCCCCATGCGCCGCAGCATCTGGCCCATGCGCTCCAGCAGGTCGGTGGGCTCGATGTAGCGGTCCTGGATCAGGCGGGCGTCGGCCGGGTGCAGCGAGATCCAGGCCCCCGAGGCCTCCCGGATGCGCCCGGCCAGGCCGTAGTGGTCGGGATGGATGTGGGTGACCATGACGCCCTGGACGTCGCCCATCTCGTAGCCCGCGAACTTCAGGCCGGCCTCGAGCGCGGCGTAGGCGTCGTCGGTGTTCCAGCCCGCGTCCACCAGGTACACGCCCCGGTCCGACTCGAACACGTAGACGAACACGTAGCGCAACGAGTTGTTGGGCAGCGGCACCGGGACCGACGTCAGGCCTGGTCGCAGGCGCTCCACGGGCGGCAACGGGTCGGGGCCGACTCCGGGGGCGTCGATCATGGCGGTCACGCTACCGTCGACGGCTCCCGCGCCTTTCTTCGACGAAAGTATTCGCGACCTGTCGTTTTCGGGGCCGCCACCTCGTAGTCGGGGTGAGGGAGCGGCAAGGCGCCGCTCACCAACCCCAGAGGAGAGGGAACCATGACGCAGTACCTGATGGCCGTGTGCATGGTCGAGGGCGAGCCCATGTACGCCGACGAGGCAGAAGAGCTGGCGTCGGGCAAGGACGTCGACGCGTTCAACGAGGAGCTCCAGGCCTCGGGCGCATGGGTGTTCGCCGGTGGCCTGCACGGACCCGACACCGCCACGACCGTCGACGCCACCGGCGCCGAGGTGGTCACGACCGACGGCCCGTTCGCGGAGTCCAAGGAGCAGATCGCCGGCTTCTGGGTCGTCGAGGCGCCCGACCTGGACGCGGCGCTGGCGCTGGCCGCCAAGGGCTCGGCCGCCTGCCGGGCGAAGATCGAGGTGCGGCCCTTCCACGATCAGCCGGCGGACTGAGCCCGGCCACCATGGCCGCGACGACCGACGACATCGCCCGGGTGTTCCGGCAGGAGTCCGGCCGGGCGGTCGCCACCCTGGTCCGCTTCTTCGGCGACATCGACATCGCCGAGGAGGCGGTCCAGGACGCGTTCGCCGTGGCCGCCGGCCGCTGGCCCGACGAGGGCTTGCCGCCGAACCCCGGTGGCTGGATCACCACCACCGCCAAGAACCGGGCCATCGACCGGCTGCGGCGGGAAGCCAAGCGCGACGACCGCCAGGCGGAGTCCGCCCGGCTGCATGACGACGACGACCCGTCCCCGGAGGTTGGCCCCGTGGAAGACGACCGCCTCCGCCTGATCTTCACCTGCTGCCACCCGGCGCTGGCCCGACCCGCCCAGGTGGCGCTGACGCTGCGGCTGCTGGGCGGCCTGCAGACGCCCGAGATCGCCCGCGCCTTCCTGGTGTCGGAGGCGACGATGAACCAGCGCCTGGTGCGGGCCAAGCGCAAGATCCGGGCCGCCAACATCCCCTACCGCGTCCCCGGCGACGCCGAGCTTCCCGACCGCCTGGCCCCGGTGCTGGCGGTCGTCTATCTGATCTTCAACGAGGGCTACACCGCGTCGGCGGGCGACGACCTGGTGCGCGACGACCTGTGCGTCGAGGCCATCCGCCTGGCCCGCCTGCTGGCCGAGCTGATGCCCGACGAGCCCGAGGTCCTCGGCCTGCTGGCGCTGCTGCTGCTGACCGCCTCGCGACGGCCGGCCCGCACCGCGGCCGACGGATCCCTGGTGCGGCTGGGCGACCAGGACCGCAGCCGCTGGGACCGGGCCCTGATCGCCGAGGGCCAGGACCTGGTCCGGGCCTGCCTGCGCCGCAACCGCCCCGGGCCGTACCAGATCCAGGCCGCCATCGCCGCGGTCCACAGCGACGCGGCCCGGGCCGAGGACACCGACTGGCGGCAGGTGGTCGCCCTCTACGACCAGCTACGGGCGATCGCCCCCACCCCGGTGGTGGCCCTCAACCGGGCGGTGGCCGTCGCCGAGGTGGAGGGCCCGGGTGCCGCGCTGGCCGAGGTCGAGCGCCTGCAGCCCGCCCTCGACGCCTACCAGCCGTTCCACTCCACGCGGGCGGACCTGCTGGCGCGGGCGGGCCGGCCGGCCGAGTCGGCCGACGCCTTCCGCACCGCGCTGGCGCTCACCGACAACGCGGCCGAGCGCGACTTCCTCGTGCGCCGCCTGGCCGAGGTCGCTCCCGGCGCGACCTCGGCGGACGGAGGCTAGGGCCTAGGCAGCCTTCTCCAGGATGTGGACGCCGCAGGCCGAGCCCAGGCCGATGACGTGGGCGAGGCCTACCCGCGCCCCCTCGATCTGGCGATCGCCGGCCTCGCCGCGGAGGTGGTGGCAGACCTCCCAGATGTTGGCGATGCCGGTGGCGGCGATGGGATGGCCCTTGGACTGCAGCCCGCCCGACACGTTCACCGGCAGGCGGCCGTCCCGCCAGGGGGCGCCGCTGTTGAAGAAGTCGACCGCCCCGCCCGGCTCGCACAGCCCGAGGTTGTCGTAGTGGACCAGCTCGGCGGTGGCGAAACAGTCGTGCAGCTCGACCAGGTCGAGATCCTCCGGGCCTACGCCCGCGGCCTCGTAGGCGGTGGCGGCGGCGTTGCGGGTCAGCGTGTTGACGTCCGGCAGCACCTGGCAGGCCTCCTGCCAGGGATCGCTGGTCAGCACCGAGGCGCTGACCTTGACCGCCCGGCGCTGCTGGGACTGGGACAGAGTGCGCAGCTTGGAGTCGGACACGACCACCGCAGCCGCGGCCCCGTCGCAGTTGGCCGAGCACATGGGCCGGGTGTTCGGGTAGGCGATCATCACGTCGCCCATGATCTGCTCGAGCGACATCTTCTTGGTGTAGGCGGCCAGCGGGTTCAGGGTCGAGTGGGCGTGGTTCTTCTCGGAGATCTTGGCGAACAGCTCGAACTCCGCGCCCTCGTAAGGGTGCTCGTGCATGTACTGCATGCCGATCTGGGCGAACACGCCGGGCATGGTCTCGGTGCCGATCCGGCCGTCGACCGGGGCCACCGCGCCGACGCGGCCCTTCGGCTCCCAGGTCTCGGCGTCCCTGGCCCGGTTGGCTCCTGCCCCGAGCAGGCCCGCGCCCGCCAGCTTCTCGACACCCACGGCCAGGCCCATGTCAGCCTCGCCGGCCTTGACCGACATGATGGCGGTGCGCAGGGCGGTGGCCCCCGTGGCGCAGGCGTTGGCCACGTTGTAGACGGGGATGCCGGTCTGGCCGATCTGCTTCTGGAGCTGCTGGCCGACGCTGGCGTTGGCGGCCATCAGGTTGCCCGCGGCCAGCACGCCGATGTCCTTCATCGTGACCCCGGCGTCGGCCAGGGCGCTCCGGGCCGCTTCGGAGGCGAGGTCCATCGTGTCCTTGTCGGGGTGCTTGCCGAACTTGGTCATCGTGATCCCGAGGATCCAGACGTCTTCTGCCATGTCAGTTCGCCTCCTGGGGGCTGAACCCGAACCCGACGGCTTCCGTGCCGGCACCGTCGACACCGATGGGGAACGTTGTGAGCCGGACCTTCATGCCCAGCTGGACGTTTTCCGGGGTGGGCTCCGTGCCCACGATGTTGCCCCGCACGCTGGTCCCGTCGCAGTCGACCACGGCGGCCACGAACGGCACGGGGATGCCCGGCGCGGCCATGGACACGATGGTGAACGCTTGCACCTCACCCTCCGTGGCCACCCGCACCTCGCGGAAGCCGGTCCCGCCGCACGACGCACACGCGTTGCGACGGTCGAAGAAGCGAGCGCCGCACGCCGTGCACTCGTTTGCGCGGAGGTGCGGGTCGTCCCCCAGCACCAGGTACTCCACCAACGGGATCTGTCCGGCCATGCCGCACGCTAACCAGAAATGACCCTCTCGAGCACGGCGAAGCCCAATCTGTCTATGACGGGGCGGGGCGGGATCTCGGCCGCGGCATCCCGGGCGAGCCAGGCCAGCCCGGCCGCGAAGGCGTCGTCGTCCATGGCCGCCAGGGTGGAGTCGGCCCTGGTCGCGAAGCGGTCGTGGAGCTCCTGGAGGCTGCCCGCCACGGGCTGCGCGACCGGCGTGAGCCGGACGAGCTCGAAGCCGGCGCGGCGCAGTGTGCCGAGCACCTGCTCGCGGCCCGGGAAGGTCCGCGCCACCCGCTCGGCCTCCGGGAAGTAGCGGTAGATGTTGAGCGTGACACCGGACTCCGGCCGCCCGGCCGCGTCCCGCAGCTCGCCCCGCAGCAGCGCGTGGCCCCCGGAACGGATCACCCGGGCCAGCTCGCGGGCCGCGGCGGGCAGGTCGTCGATGTGGTGGACGACCTGGGACAGCCACACCGCCCGCGCGCTGCCGCGGGCCAGCGGGAGCGACTCGGCCCGGGCCCGGATCACCTGCACGCCGGGCTGCCGCTTGGCCCGGGCCCGGATGGCCATGGCCTCGGTGGGCTCGACCGCGGCCACGGGAGCGCCCGACCACTCCGCCAGGTGGCCGGAGAACCGGCCGGTGCCGGCGCCGAGGTCGACCACGATCCCGCTCTCCCCGGTGAGGTACGGCCGGGCGGCCTCATCCCAGGCCGCGTAGGCCTCAGGGCCCAGGCCACGCCCGGCGTCGTAGGCGCTCGCCATCCAGCCCTCGTAGTCGGCCCTCGGCATCGCCGGCCAGTGTCACACTGGGCTCATGGCATCGCCGAACGCAATGGAGCTGCGGGAGCGGCTGGCCGAGATCTGCGACGCCCTCCCCGAGGTCTTCCAGCGTCCCGGGGGCGAGCACGGCCGGCACATCGGCTACCTGGTCCGGAAGAAGACCTTCGCCTACTTCACCGACGACCACCACGGTGACGGCCGCCTGGCCCTGTCGTTCAAGGCCCCGCCCGGCGAGCAGGAGGCCCTGGTGGGCGCCGACCCGGAGCGCTTCTTCGTGCCTCCCTACCTCGGGCACCGGGGCTGGGTCGGGCTGTACCTCGACCGCGAGCCCCCGGATTGGGACGAGGTAGCGGAACTGTTCACCGAGGCGTACCGCCTGACCGCGCCCAAGACCCTCATCGCCCGGATGGACTAGACGCCATGGGCAGCGCATGGCACCCGGAGCGCCTGGCGCGGCTCGACGACGTCCTGTCCGGCCACGTCGAGCGCGGTGACGCCGGGGCGGTGGCGTGGACCGTGGCCCGCCACGGCGAGGTCTACGGCGGCACTGCGGGGAGCGCCGAGCGGGACACCATCTTCCGCATCTCGTCCATGTCCAAGCCGGTGACGGCGGTGGCCGCCCTCACGCTGGTGGAGGACTGCCTGATCCGGTTGGACGACCCGGTCGACGAGTGGCTGCCGGAGCTGGCCGACCGCCGGGTGCTGGCCCGGCCCGAGGGCCCGCTGGAGGACACCGTGCCCGCGGCTCGGCCCATCAGCCTGCGCGACCTGCTCACCTTCCGCAGCGGGATGGGGTTCGACTTCTCCACGGCCGGCCCGCAGCCGGTCATGGAGGCCGGGGCCGAGCTGGAGCTGGGCGCGGGGCCACCGGCGCCGGCCGGTCCGCCCGAGCCGGACGAGTGGATGCGACGGCTCGGGACGCTGCCGCTGTCCCGCCAGCCGGGCGAGCGCTGGCTCTACCACACGAGTGCCCAGGTGTTGGGCGTGCTGGTGGCCCGGGTGGCGGGCCGGACGTTCCCCGAAGTGCTGGCCGAGCGGGTGTTCGGGCCGCTGGGCATGGCCGACACCGGGTTCCACGTGCCGCCGGCCGCGCTCGACCGCTTCGGTGCCTGCCACGTGAGCGCCCCCGACCGCCCGGTGTACGACCCGCCGGACGGCCAGTGGAGCCGGCCGCCCGCCTTCCCCGGCGGCGGCGATGGGCTGGTGTCGACCGTGGACGACTTCCTGGCCTTCGCCACCATGCTGCACGGCGGGGGCACCGTCCGCGGGCATCGGGTCCTGTCTCGTCCGACGGTCGAGGCCATGACCACCAACCACCTCACCCCCGACCAGCTCGCCACCGCCGCGCCGGCCCCCGACGGATCGCAGGGCTGGGGGTTCGGCCTCGCCGTCCAGGTAGCCCGCACCGGCCCCGCCCGCTCGGTGGGCAGCTACGGCTGGGACGGCGGCCTCGGCAGCTCGTGGGCCAACGACCCGGCCGAGGACCTGATCGGCGTGATCCTCACCGACCAGGCGTGGGCGTCCCCGTCCGCCCCGGCCCTGTTCCAGGACTTCTGGACCTGCACCTACGCCGCCATCGACGGCTGAGCGCCTACGGGTTGACCGCCTGCCCGCCCCACTCCTCGGGAGCAACATCGCGGAGCGTCTGGGTGAACTGCCACCGGTGGCCGGCGAGATCCTCCACGTCGCATTCACGCTCGCCGTACTCGTACTCGGTCGGCTCCATCAGCACACGCGCCCCATGGGACCGCGCCCGCTCCAGCTGAGCGTCCACGTCGGCCACCCGCACCTTGATGACATGGGTGACGATGCCCTCGGTGGGCGGCTGCTGCTCGTGCCGGACGTCGGCCACGATGACGGCGCCGTCGGCCCCGATCCGCATCTGCGAACGGTGGTCCTCGCCGACCCGAACCCGCTCGACGAAGCCGAAGGCCTCGGTCAGCCACGCCACCGCCGCCCGCACGTCGGGGTACACCAGCACCGGGATCACGGTGGCCGACGGGATCGATCGGTTCTCCAGCACGTCACGATGCTAGGGCTGGCAAGCGCACGGGCATGAGCAGGGTGGTGGCCGTGCCGTCGTCGGCCGAGCGGACCACCACGTGGGCCAGCGGGTCGGCGATCTCGAGCACCACCTCGGGGCCGACCGCGGCGCGCAGCGCGTCCGCCGCGTAGGCGGGATCGAGCGCCACGTGGGCGTCGGGGCCGTCGTAGCGGGCGGGCAGCTCCGCCCGCTCGGCGTGACGGACGAGCGTGATCCCGCCCGGCCAGGCGTGGAGCAGCACGGCCCCCGCACCCGCGGCGGCCAGCCGCTCGAAAGCCGCCAGCAGCGCGGCCCGGTCGACGACGGCAGCACGGGCCGTGCGCTCAGCCGCCAGGATGGGCTCGTAGTCGGGGAACTCGGCCGTCACGTGGCGGGCCCGGCGCTCCAGGCCGCCGGCCCGCACCACGACGTCGGGCCCCTCCACCGTCACGGTCACCTCACCCCGGTCGGGGACCTCGGCCCGCCAGCGTCGCAGCGTGGCCGCGGGGACCAGGCCTCGGAATGCGCCACCGGGACCGGCCGGCGCGAGGTCGCGCACGGCGAGCCGGTGGGCGTCGGTGGCGACGAGCCGCAGGGAGCCCTCCCGCGCCTTGATGAGCACGCACTGCAGGATGGGGCGCTCGGGGTCGGACCCGGCGGCCGGCAGGACCTGGTCGAGGGCGGTGACGAAGGCGGGGGCGGGCACGGTCATGGCCATGGGGCACTCCTCGGTCGTCGGGCGCAGGCCGTGAGCGACCACCCGGGCATCCTGGAGCCGGTGCTCGAGCCCCGCGAGGTGGGCGTCCAGCAGGGCCTGGCGTTGGGCCGGCGCGGCCGCGAGGTACGCGGCGACGCCTGCCGGCGGCATGTCCAGCCGGCGGAGGTCGCGGCTCGCCACCGCCACCGCCACCTCCTGCTCGCCGTAGATGCGGTAGCCGGTGTCCGGATCGACCTCGGCCGGGGGGAGCAGCCCGCGGTCGCCGTAGAAGCGCAGGGCGCTGACCGACAGGCCGGCCCGCCGCGCGCACTCGCCGATGCTCAGGCGGTCGTTCACGCCGTCAGCCTCGGGCCTGCACCAACCTGAGAGTCAAGGCCCGGGGCGGTCGCGCCGCACGCAGGTGTAGGTGCCGTACACACCCCGCCGGTAGCTGCGCTCGACGATGTCGAAGCCGGTCCGGTCTAGCAGGGCGTCCAGCTGCCAGGACCAGGTGCTGAACTCGCTGCGCACGTGGAGCTCCAGGTCGGCGGCGGTGTAGCCCCGCTGCGGATCGTCCACCGCGCCGGCCAGCCATGCCTCGATGCGGTCGGCCGCCTCCCCCGGCTCGAAGTCGTAGGCCAGGTCCCTGAGGCGCAGCACTCCTCCAGGGCGGAGCAGCCGGGCGATCCGGTCGAGGGCGATCGCCTTCCAGAAGTCGGGGAGCTGGTGCAGGGCGTTGCGGGTGAACACGAAGTCGGCGGGCCCGCCCTCGTGCTCGTAGGACAGGAAGCCGGCCTGGACCGCGCGCACGTTGGCGAGGCCCCGGCCCGCGACCCGGTCCCTCAGTGCCCGGATCATGGCCGGGGACACGTCCACCGCCACCACCTGGCCGCACTCGGGTGCGACAGCGCAGGCGAAGACGCCGATCCCGGCGCCGAGGTCGACCACGCGGGAGGTGGGGCCGAGGCCGTGGTGGCGCAGGGCCGCCACGTCCTCGGCCGGGTCGTAGGCCGCCTTGCGGTCGTAGCCGGCGACGTAGCCGGCGTCGAGGTGCTCCTCGCCCGCGTGGGCGCGCTCGTCGAGCCACCAGCCGTGCTTCACGCCGCCACGGTAGGCGGCCAAGAAGGCCCGGCCCGGCCTACGGCTCGGGGTAGCTGTACTGCTCCTCCCAGTCCGGCCGGCGGCCTTCGGGCGTGAGGTCGATCAGGTTCCACATGGGCTCGACGGTGCCCACGTGGCGCGGGTCCTGGCCCCGGTCGGTGGGGGCGAAGAGCAGCTCCGAGCCCCAGAAGTGGCGGATGGTGTCGCCGTCCTTGTGGAACACGTTGAGCATCGGCCGCTGGTCGCCCGCGGGCGACTCGCCGTGGTAGTCGCGGTTGTAGGTCGTGCCGAGTGAGGACACGACCCGCAGGCGGTGCCAGCCCCGGTCCTCGGCGAAGGCCAGGACCCGCTCGATCGGGGACTTGGCCGCCGCCACGAGGTTGGCGTGGGGCGCCACGTGGTCGGCGGCTCCGTCGAACTGGTCGAGCAGGGCGGTGCACGACGGGCAGGGCGTCTCCAGGATGGGCAAGCGCGCCGTCCGCCCGTTGGTGGGCGCGGGCCGGTCGTCGCCCGGGTCGCGGGGGAACATGAAGCTGTAGATGATCAGCGAGTCGCGGCCCGGGGCGAACAGCTCGGACAGCCGGACGGCGGTGGGCGCCCCGTCCGGCCCCGCCCCGTGGAACACATAGTCCTCCGGCACGACGCCGCCCGGGGGCAGGGCCCGGCGGGCCTCGGCCACGGCCTCCATCCGGCGGCGCAGGTCCGCCTCCTCGGCCAGCAGGCGATCGCGAGCCGCCCGGTACTCGGCCGACTCCCCGGGGAACGTGATGCTCATGCTGGTAGAGACGGCCGGCCCGGCGATAAGTCATCGCACGACCGCATTTCTCTGACTAAGGTCAGTCAATGGATCGTGTGATGGATAGGGCGATGGTGGATCGGGCGATGGTGGATCGGGTGCGGTCCTTCAGCCGGACGGTGACCCAGCGAGTGGGGGCGCTGGACGACCACTTCCTCTCGCGGGATCGCGCGCTCGGCGAGTCCCGCCTGCTGTGGGAGATCGGCGAGGACGGCTGTGACGTCCGCCGGCTCCGCTCCGGGCTCGACCTCGACTCCGGGTACGTCAGCCGCCTGCTGCGCTCGCTGGAGGCCGACGGCCTGGTCACGGTGGCCCCCAGTCCGGCCGACAAGCGGGTGCGCACCGCCCGGCTCACCGCATCCGGCATGTGCGAGCGGGTCGAGCTGGACCGGCGGGCCGACGATCTGGCCTGGTCGCTGCTGGCGCCATTGGACGAGCACCACCGCGACCGGCTGGTGGCCGCCATGGGCGAGGTCGAGCGGTTGCTGACCGCCGCGCTCGTCCGCTTCGAGGTGGTCGACCCCACCGACGAGCGGGCGCGCTACTGCCTGAGGGAGTACTTCGCCGAGCTGGACCGGCGCTTCGAGGGCGGGTTCGAGCCGGGCCGCAGCCTGGCGACGCCGGCCGATGAGCTCCGGCCGCCGCGCGGCGCCGTCCTGCTGGCGGCTCTGCGCGACGAGCCGGTGGGCAGCGCCATGCTCATGTTCGAGGCGGGTGGCACCGCCCTCATCAAGCGGATGTGGCTATCGCCCACGGTCCGGGGCCTGGGGGTCGGGCGCCGGCTGCTGGCCGCCCTGGAGGAGCAGGCCAAGGCGGGCGGGGCCCACACCATCCGCCTGGAGACCAACCGCGTGCTCACCGAGGCCATCTCGCTGTACCGCTCCACGGGCTACGAAGAGGTCGAGGCGTTCAACGACGAGGCCTACGCCCACCACTGGTTCGCCAAGCGCCTCTAGCGGGCCAGGGAACCGAGCGCGGCCCGCAGCCGGTGCCGCTCCCCGGGGTCGTCGCACGCGGGGAGCAGGGCCGCCAGCCGGTCCCGCCACTCGGCGCGCACCTCGGCGGCCAACCGGTCCCGCTCCGGGGCGGGAACCCGCGCCACGGTGGCCAGCACTGCGTCGAGCACCGCGAGCTGGTGGTCGACCTCGGTGTGCCGAGCCGTCACCAGCGGCAACCGCTCCGACTTGGCCGGCGGGTAGTCGGTGCCTGCGGCCAGGGCGCACGGCTCGCAGCCGAACACGCCGGCGAGCAGCGTGACCGTCCGCTCGCTGGGCACCGACAGGTTGGCCTCGATGTGGGAGAGCGCCACCCGGGACAGGCCCACGCGCTCGGCCAGCCGGCTCTGGGTCCAGCCCAGATCGGCCCGCTGCTTGGCCACCCGGCGTCCGAACGATTCCCCGGCGATGCCAAGTGGCTTAGCAGACGGGGCCCGGCCCGCTCGGTACAACCGCAGCCATGACCTCACCGCGACGGGCACTCATCACCGGCATCACCGGCCAGGACGGCTCCTACCTCGCCGAGTTCCTGCTCGACCAGGGCTACGAGGTCGTGGGCCTGGTGCGGCGCAGCTCGACGGTCACCTTCGAGCGCATCGCCCCCTTCCAGTCCCGCCTGACGCTGGTGCCCGGTGACCTGCTCGACCAGAGCTCGCTGATCACCGCGGTGGCCGAGCACAGGCCGACCGAGGTCTACAACCTGGCCGCCCAGAGCTTCGTGGTCACCAGCTTCGGGCAACCGGTGCTGACCGGTGAGGTCACCGCGCTGGGCGCGGTGCGCATGCTCGAGGCGATCCGCCAGGTGGACCCCGACATTCGCTTCTACCAGGCCAGCTCGTCGGAGATGTTCGGCAAGGTGGTCGAGGTGCCCCAGACCGAGTCGACGCCGTTCCATCCCCGGTCGCCCTACGGCGTGGCCAAGCTCTACGCCCACTGGATCACCGTGAACTACCGGGAGAGCTACGACCTGTTCGCCGTCTCCGGCATCCTGTTCAACCACGGCTCGCCCCGCCGCGGCCTGGAGTTCGTGGAGCGCAAGGTCAGCCACGGCGTGGCCCGCATCAAGGCCGGCCTGGCCACCGAGCTACGCCTCGGCAACCTCGACTCCCGCCGCGACTGGGGCAGCGCGCCGGACTACGTCGAGGCCATGTGGCGCATACTGCAGCTCGACGAGCCGGGCGACTTCGTGGTGGCCAGCGGCGAGACGCACTCGATCCGCGAGCTGTGCGAGGTCGCCTTCAGCCATGCCGGGCTCGACTGGGAGCAATACGTCGTGCAGGACCCGCAGTTCTATCGCCCGGCCGAGGTGGACCTGCTCATCGGGGACGCGGCGCATGCGGCTGCCGTCCTGGGCTGGAAGCCCCGGACGAGCTTCGAGGACCTCGTGCGGTCCATGGTCGACGCCGACATGGCTCTGGTGGGGGTGAGCTAGGCGGGCGTCAGCTCGATGTGGACCGTCTTCAGGTGCTTCCAGCGGTGGTACCAGGGGACGAGCCGGCCCTGCAGGATCGGGTGCTTGGCCTCGATGGCCCGGGCCGCGCGCTCTGCCTCCTCGCCCTCGATGAGGCGGGCGGTCATCCGCAGCGACTCCCCGGTGACCTTGCCCCGCCCGGTGCACGGGGCGATCTCGACCTGCGGGTTGTTGCGGATCCGCTTGACCTTGCCCGTGGCGTCCCAGGTGCGGATGTAGGCCACCGGGCCCACGAC
>DASRJN010000272.1:0-10818 GCA_035649455.1 Acidimicrobiales bacterium | reverse complement strand
CTGGCCGGTGCCCTCGCCTACGTCTTCACCTGGCGGGCACCGTTCATCGTGTTCGCCATCCCGACCGCCGTCGTCGTGCTGTTCGCGCTGCGCCTCCACGAGCCGGTGCGGGGCGTCCACGAGCGGCGCGCCGCCGGCCTGGACGAGGAGGCCGCGCAGGTCCCCGAGCCGCCGGAGACGGCCCGCTCGACCATGGCCACGCTGGCCCGGGTGCGCACGATCCGCCGCATCTGGTACGCCATCCCGTTCCTGGGCGTGGCCCTGTTCGGCGTGCCCAACCTGCTGTCACTGGTCTACGAGGAGGTGTTCCACCTCGACAGCCTCGCCCGGGGGGCGATCGCCGCCGGCGTCGAGCCGCTGCAGGTCGCCGGCGTGTTCCTCGTGATGCCCTGGGTGGCCCGGGTGGCGATGCGGGACCCCGGCTACCTGCTGCGCTTCGTGGGCCTGGTCGGGGTGGCCGACGCCGTGTTCCTGGTGGTCCTCGCCTACGCCCCCAACGTGTGGCTGGCCATCGCCATGCACGCGCTGCTGGCGGGCTCGATCGGGACGCTGGCCCCCGCCTTCTTCGCGCTGCTGTCGCTGGTCGCGCCGCCGCAGGTCCGCTCCGCAGGCCTCACCACGATCGCCGTGTTCGCGGTCCCCGGCATCGCGATCTTCTTCCCGCTCATCGGCGCCATCTCCGACGCCTATGGCGTGCAGGTCAGCATGCTCGTCATGGTGCCCGTCACCGTGATAGCGGGCTTCATCCTCTCCACGGCCGCCGACCTCGTCCTGCCCGACATCGCCGCCGCCCACGCCGGGGCCCGGGCCCGGGTCGGGGCTGCACCGATAGGGTCCGGCGAATGACGACGCAGGACGGCCGCAGGGTGGCGATCGTGACCGGGGGTGCCAGCGGCATCGGGCGGGCCACCGCGGCGCGGCTGAAGGCGGCCGGGGTGGCGGTGGCCGTGTTCGACCGCAACGGCGACCCTCCCGTGGACGTGAGCGACGCGGCTGCGGTCGACGCGGCGGTGGAAGGCGTCAGGCAGCGCCTGGGACCGGTGGACATCCTGGTCAACGCGGCCGGGATCCCGGCCCTGGCCGATCTGGAGAGCCCGGGCTACCGCGACGTGTGGGACGTGACGCTGGCGGTCAACCTCGAGGGCACGCTCAACACGGTGCGGGCGTGCCTGGACGACCTGCTGGCCAGCGAGGCCGGGCGGATCGTGAACATCGCCTCGACCGAGGCCCTGACCGCAGGGCGGCACGGCGGGCCGTACACCGTCTCGAAGCACGCGGTGGTCGGCCTCACCCGGTCCCTGGCCGTGGACCTCGGCCGCCGGGGCGTGACCGCCAACTGCGTGTGCCCGGGGGCCACGCTCACCGGGATGACCGCGCCGATCCCCGAGGAGGCCCGCGCCGCGTACGGGCGCCGCAACATCCCGCTCGGCCGCTACGGCAGCCCCGAGGAGATCGCCTACATGGTGGTCGCCCTCACCGCCCCCGAGGCATCCTTCGTCAACGGCGCGATCATCCCAGTCGACGGCGGAATGACCGCCATGTCCCGCTAGCAGGCCATCTAGCATCCGCGCGATGCGCTTCGACCTGCCGCCCGACGGCCTTCCCACCGCTTGGTACAACGCCCTGGCCCGGCTGGACGAGCCGCTGCAGCCGCCGCTGCACCCGGCCACCCGCGAGCCGCTCGGCCCCGACGACCTGGCGCCGCTGTTCCCCATGGCGCTCATCCAGCAGGAGATGAGCCCGGCGCCGTGGATCGACGTCCCCGGCGAGGTGCTCGACATCTTGCGGCTGTGGCGGCCCACCCCGCTGGTCCGGGCCGAGCGGCTGGAGCAGGAGCTGGGCACGCCCGCCCGCATCTACTTCAAGGACGAGTCGGTCAGCCCGGCCGGGTCGCACAAGCCCAACACCGCGGTGGCCCAGGCCTTCTACAACAAGGCCGAGGGCGTGGACCGCCTGACCACCGAGACCGGGGCCGGCCAGTGGGGCACCGCGCTCGCCTTCGCCTGCTCGCAGTACGGGCTCGATTGCAAGGTGTACATGGTGCGGACGTCCTTCGAGTCCAAGCCCTACCGCCGGGTGCTCATGGAGACGTGGGGCGCCGAGTGCGTCCCCTCCCCCGTCGACGACCCCGCCAGCCCGGGGTCGCTCGGCCTGGCCATCAGCGACGCGGTGGCGGACGCGGCCGGGCGCGCCGATTCGCACTACTCGCTCGGCTCGGTGCTCAACCACGTGCTGCTGCACCAGACGGTCATCGGGCTGGAGGCCCGCGAGCAGCTGGCCCTGGCGGGCGAGGCCGGGCCCGACGTGGTGCTGGCGTCGTGCGGCGGCGGCTCGAACCTCGGCGGCATCGCCCTCCCGTTCCTGGAGGACGAGGGCGTGCGCCTGGTGGCGGTGGAGCCGACCTCGTGCCCCACCCTCACCCAGGGCCGGTTCGACTACGACTACGGCGACACCGCCGGTCTGACGCCCCTGCTGCCCATGTTCACCCTGGGCCACGACTTCATGCCCCCCGCCATCCACGCCGGCGGGCTGCGCTACCACGGCGACAGCCCGATCGTGTCGGCCCTGGTGCGGTCGGGACGCATGGAGGCCGTCGCCGCCCCCCAGTCGAAGGTGTTCGACGCCGCGGTGCTGTTCGCCCGCACCGAGGGCAAGGTCGCCGCCCCCGAGACCGCCCATGCCATCCGGGCCACCGTCGACGAGGCGCTGGCGGCCAAGGAGACCGGCGAGGAGCGGGTCATCCTGTTCAACTACTCGGGCCACGGCTTCCTCGACCTGGCGGCGTACGACGACTACAACCAGGGCCGGCTGGTCGACGAGTAGCGGTCATGGAGAGCTACGAGACCCTGGTGGTCAGCAAGGACGACGGCGTCGCGTGGGTGTCGCTGAACCGCCCGGAGGTGCGCAACGCCATCAACAAGCGGATGCAGGCCGAGCTGCACGAGCTGTGGCACGGCTTCCGCTACGACGACGACGTGCGCTGCGTGGTGCTGACCGGCGAGGGCGACGCCTTCTGCACCGGCATCGACCGGGCCGAGGCGGTGTCGGACGAGAACAACGCGGCCATGGCCGCCGGCAAGTTCCCCGACTACCCCACCCCGTGGATGTACGACGATCCGGGCCGCGACGTCGGGCCCAAGACCTGCGACCTGTGGAAGCCGGTCATCGCCGCGGTCCAGGGCATGGCCTGCGGGGGCGCGTTCTACATGCTGGGCGAGGTCGAGTTCATCATCGCCTCCGACGACGCGGTGTTCTTCGACCCCCACGTCACCTACGGGATGACCGCGGCGTTCGAGCCCATGCAGATGCTGGCCAAGATGCCGTTCCACGAGATCATGCGCCTGTCCCTGCTGGGCGCCCACGAGCGGCTGTCGGCCTCCCGGGCGCGGGAGATCGGGCTGGTGAGCGAGGTCTGCCCCCGGGACGAACTCCGGGAGCGGGCCGGCTGGGCCGCCCGGATCATCGCCGACTCCCCGCCCCTGGCCGTCCAGGGCACCATGCGGGCGCTCTGGACCGCATTGCAGGTCCCCCGCGCCCAGGCCATCGAGCTGGCCAACCTGTTCACCCGCATCGGCTCCGACGCCGCCGCCTTCAAGGCCGGCCAGGACCGGTTCGCGTCGGGCGAGCGGCCGCAGTGGCGCCTGCGCTGACGGCGTCGCGCCACGCCTCGCCGAGCGTGAGCATCGATCCGGAGTGGAGGATGGCGCGGGTGTAGATCCGTCCGCCGAGGACCACGAGCACGGCGATGGCTCCGAGGGTGAGGGCCACGGCCACGAGCGGGTCCCACCAGGTGGCGGCGCCCATGGCGATGCGGTTGGGCATGGCAAGCGGCGCGGTGATGGGGAACCAGGACACCAACCGCGCCCAGGTGGTGTCCGCGCTGCCGATCGCCGCGAACGAGACCACGAACGCGAGGACCAGGACGACGGTTACCGGGCCGGTGACGCTGGAGGCGTCCTCCGTCCGCGACGCCAGCGAGCCGAGGGTGCCGAACACGGTGGCGTACAGGGCGTATCCCAGCACGAACCACACCACGGCCCAGGCCAGAACGCTGCTGCGAACCGCGGGGATGTCGACCGAGTCGACCGTGCCGGCGGCCACGAGCGCGACGACGGCCACCGCAACGACCTGCGCCAGCCCCAGGACGCCGATGCCGGCGACCTTGCCGGCCAGCAGGTGGCGGGCGGGCATGCGGGCGAGGAGGACCTCGACCGTCCGGCTCGCCTTCTCCTCCACGACGCCGCTGAGCACCATGGCGCCGTAGGTGCTGATGGCGCCGAACAGCACGACCGTCATGATGAACGCGGCGGTCTCGTCGTCGGGGCTCCGGCCCGCCACCTGCCCCAGCTCGACGTTGGTGACCGGCACGGGCGCCACGATGACGGCCAGCTCGTCGGCGTCGATGCCGGCGGCGGCGGCCCGTTCCTGCACTGCCACCAGCTGGATGGCCCCGGTGACCACCGCCTGGAGCTGCTCGTCGGCCCTCGTCCGCCACTCCAGGCGACGGGCGTCCACCACAAGGACGTCGATGTCGCCGTCGCGCACGGCCGCCTGGCCCGCGGCGACGGTGTCGTAGCGCTGGAGGCGGATGGTGGTGTCGACCGCCTGTCCCTGAGCCTCGAGCGCCGGTCCGAACGCAGCGGGCGCCGGACCGCTCAGGCCGACGTCCTTGGTCCCCGGGCCGGAGTCGAGCAGGGCGGGTAGGGCGACGGCCGTCGCCGCCGCCAGCAGCATGAGCACGAACGAGACCAGGAATGCCCGGGAGCGGCCCCGCTCGCGCACTTCGCGGGCAGCGACCAGCCAGGCCTGCCGGGTGCCGTTCACGCCGCCACCGCCTCGCGGAACAGCTCGGACAGGCTCGGCGGCTCGTAGGCGAAGGACACCAGCTCGGCGGCCTGGCCGACCACCGCGACGACGGTGGCGAGGTCGGAGTCCCGGTCGACGCGGAGCCGCGCCCGGCCGGCGGCCTGGTCCACCACCGCAACCGTCGGCAGCCGGGACCAGTCGGGCGGACAGCCGCGGTAGCGGACGCTCACGAAGCGCTGCGGGACCGCGGCCCGCAGCTCCGCGAGGTCTCCGGCCCGCACGATGCGCCCGGCGTCGATGATGACGACGTCCTCGCAGATGTCCTCCACCAGGTCGAGCTGGTGGCTGGAGAACAGCACCGTGGCCCCCGCCGTCGCCAGCTCGGCCAGCAGCGCCGACATCGACGCCATGGCCAGCGGATCGAGCCCCGCGAACGGCTCGTCCAGCACCAGCAGGTCGGGCTCGTTGACCAGCGCGGCGATCAGCTGGACGCGCTGCTGGTTGCCGTGCGACAGGGCGTCGAGCCGATCGTTCGCCCGGGCCGCCAGCCCGAGGCGGTCGAGCCAGGCGTCGACCGTCCGCTCGACGGCCCGGCACGGCCTCCCGCACAGGCGCCCCAGGTACACGAGCTGGTCGCGCACCTGCATGCGGGGATAGAGCCCGCGCTCCTCGGGCATGTACCCGAACCGCCCCCGCTCCTCGGGCCCGATCGGCCCACCGCGCCAGCGCACCGTGCCCGCGTCGAGCTCGACGAGCCCGAACACTGTGCGCATGGCCGTGGTCTTGCCCGCGCCGTTGGGCCCCAGGAACCCGGTCAGCCGCCCAGGGCGGGCCACGAACGAGCAGGCGTCGAGGGCCACCCGCCCGCCGAACCGCTTGGTCGCACCGTCGAGCTCCAGCATCGCCGTTCCTTGCCTCGCAGCCTGACCGGTGCCGCACCGCGGTCGTAGGGCCGAACGGCCTGACCACGGTCCCGATCTGTGAGCGCGGCGGGGACGTCGGTAGGGTGCGCCGATGCGATTCGGCCTGGATGTCGCGCAACAGCGGATGCCGTGGGACGAGGTGGTCAGCCGCGTGCAGTTCGCCGAGGACCTCGGCTTCGACGGGGCCTGGGGCTTCGACCACTTCAAGCCCATGTACGGCGAGGGACCGGGCGAGGCGTTCGAGGGCATGACGACGCTGGCCGCCCTGGCCGGCCTGACCTCGCGCATCCGGCTGGGCATCCTGGTGACCGGGGTGACCTACCGGCACCCGTCGGTGCTCGCGGCCCAGGCCGTGACCGTCGACCACGCCTCGCACGGCCGGCTGGAGCTGTCGCTCGGCGCCGCCTGGTTCGACCAGGAGCACCACGAGCTGGGCATCCCGTTCCCGCCCACCGGTGAGCGGTTCGACCTGCTGGAGGACGCGCTGGAGATCATGACGCGGCTGTTCACCGGCGAGGTCGTGTCCTACGACGGGCGGGTCGTGTCGTTGCAGGACGCCCAACTGCGCCCGGTGCCGGTCCAGCAGCCGCACCCCCCGATCTGGATCGGCGGCAACGGCCCGCGCCGCAGCCTCCCCCTCGTGGCCCGCTACGCCGACGTCTGGCACGCCTGGGGCACGCCGAACTCGCTGCGGGAGGCCAACGAGCGGGTCGACGAGCTGGCCGCCGAGGCGGGACGGGACCCGTCGTCGATCGTGCGCGCCGGGTCCCTGTCGCTGGACGACATCGACACCGCCCGCAAGCACGCCACCCGCTGGCACGATGCGGGCTACGGCTACCTCGTGTGCGGCTGGCCCGGCGCGGGCCGGGACCAGGTCGAGCGCTTCGCCCGCGAGGTGATGCTCGAGCTCAGCTGAGCTCGAGGTGCAGGGCTGTCAGGCCCCGCAGGATGTAGGTGGGCACGTACTGGTAGCGACGGGCGCCGGCGGGGCCGTGGTGCTCCTCCGAGATGTGGATCTCGGTCGTGCGATCGAGCAGGCGCTCCACGCTGGCACGGCCCTCCAGCCGGGCCAGCGTCCCGCCCGGACAGCTGTGGACGCCGCGCCCGAAGGCGAGCTGCTCGCGCGCGTTGCCGCGCTCGACGCGCAGCTCGTCCGGGTCCGCGAAGTGGCGAGGATCGCGGTTGGCGGCGCCGTTGAGCACCATCACGGTGGCGCCCGCGGGGATGTCCACCCCGCCCAGGGTCGTGCGCCGCCGCGCCAGCCGGAAGTCGCCCTTCACCGGTGACTCGATGCGCAGCGTCTCCTCCACGAAGTCCCCTACGAGCTCGGGCCGCTCCCGGAGGAGCTGCTGCAGGTCCGGGCGCTCGGCGATGATCTGCAGGGCGGTGCCGAGCAGCCGCACGGTCGTCTCCTGCCCGGCGGCGAAGACGTTGGCGGCGATGCGCACGACGTCGATGACCTCGGGCAGCGTGCCGTCGGGGAACGTCGTCGTGGCGAGGGCGGTGAGCACGTCGTCGCGCGGCTCGCGCCGGCGCTCCTCGATGTAGCGGCTGAACCGGTCGTAGAGCCACTCCAGCGGGTTGCCCCGCATGCTGTCCCTGGTGCTGCCGACTGCGTGATGAGAGCGGCGGGCCAGCGCGGCCCGGAACTCGTCGTGCTCGTCCTCCGGGACCCCGAGGAGGTCGGCCACGACCAGCAGGGTGAAGGGGTTGGCGTACTCGCTCACCAGCTCGCACCGGCCGCGTGCCACCAGCTCCTCGGTCTGGCGGTCGGCCAGCCGCCAGATGAACTCCTCGTTCTCCTTGAGCCGCTTGGGCGTGAGCTGCCGCATGAGCAGGTGCCGGTGGTCCCGGTGCTTGGGCGGGTCCATGGTGGTGATCTGGTCGCTGAACGGCAGCTCGGCGCGGTGGGCCTCGATCTGCTCGCTCACGTCGTCGCCCTCGAGCGGCACCGGGAAGCCCGGGAACGGGCCCGTCACGGAGTTGCACGACGAGAAGCTGTCCGGGTCGGTGTAGACCGAGCACGCCTCGGCGTAGCCGGTGACCATGTACACCCCGTACTGCGACTCCTGCTGCACCGGGCACTGCTCCCGCAACCAGTCGAAGTACGGGTACGGGTCCTCGACCAGCTCGTTGCCCCGGAAGAAGTCGATGGCGTCGTAATCGGTCCCGGTCATGTGGTCCCCCCGCCCGATGAGGCAGTGACGAACTCGGCGGTGCGCCGGTGGAACCGCCAGCTGCCGCTGTCGTTGTGCAAGACGTCGTGGTAGCGACCTACGAGCTGGATCGACCATCCGGCGTCTCCCAGCAGGACGAAGATCACGTCGCTGACCGCCGTCGCCTCGTGCTCGTCCCACGCGGTGACATGGGTGTTGACGATGAGGTGGCGCTGGGGCCGCCGCGGCGCCCAACTGTCGTAGGCGGCCCGCAGGGCGTCGTGGCCCTCGTAGCGGCCGAGGCCCGGGCTCTCGAACGCGCCGTCGGGGCAGAACGTGGCGAGGACGTCGTCGGTGCGGCCGTCGTCCAGGGCGTGGACGTACGCCGCCAGTGTGGCCCTCACGCCCTCGACCACGTCCGCGTAAGAGATGTCGCTCACTGGTCGAGGTCCACGATCGGCATCTCCAGCGGGTTCACGTTCACGTGCCGGAGGGCCGGCATCAGCTGGTCGTAGGGCAGCCCGGTGAGGAACCGGTCGAGGGTGCGGTGGAAGTTCGAGATGTGCCCCTCCATCTGCTCTGACAGGCGCATGTACTCGAAACCTCGCGCGTGCAGGCCCCGCTGCTGGCGCGGCAGGTTCGAGAAGTCCTGTGCGGGGATCGGTGGCCAGCGGGGATCGTCGCACTCCCACGGCTCGGGAGGCGTGGGCCGGGGACGCTCCTCGCCCTCGGGGAAGCGGGTGAGCGACCAGATCTCCATGAGCGTCTCCTCCGGCCCCAGCGGCCGGAAGCGGTAGGAGGACGCGCTGCTGTACATGGGCAGCACGAAGTAGTGCGGGAAGCAGTAGCCCATCGGTTCGTTGAGCCCGCTCGCCTCGAGCTCGTTGAGGTCGGGGATGTCGCCGCCCGCGTCCCGGTGCCAGGCGGTGACGGCGTCGTTGAACGTCCGGTGCCAGGTCGCCATGGCGGGCTCGGCGCCGGCGGGCAGATCGAGGTCGCGCAGCCCTTCGGCCACCTTGACGTCGTTGGCGTGCACCATGCCCCCCATGCCCTCGCTCATCATGCGCAGGTAGTGGATCTCCGCGTCGACCCAGCTGCGAGCATCGAACTCGGCGCCGGGGCGGGCATAGCGCCCGGGGATGCGCAGCTGGGGATGGGTCTCCAGCACGTGGTACTGCTCGACGAACGCCTCCTCGGCCAGCTTCCAGTTCACCGGCAGGCGGGCTGCGTACCACCACTCGGTGCGCAGCGACTCGACCTTCCAGGCGTCGAGGACGGTGGCGGCGGGCTCGATGCACTGCCGCAGCGGGGGCGCGTCGTCGGCGAGGTTGATCCAGGCGCAGCCGCCCCACACCTCGCAGCGGACCGGGGTGAGGTCGATGTCGCCCGGAGCGAGGTTGTGCTCGGCGAAGGTCGAGCGCCGGGTCACGGCCGTGTTCCGGCCGTCGAGGCCGTAGCACCAGCCGTGGAACGGGCAGGTGAACCCGTCGTCGCAGGTGCCGCGGCCCGCGACCACGCGGACGCCGCGGTGGCGGCAGACGTTCTGGAACGCCCGCACACCCATGTCGTCGCCGCGCACCACGATGACGGACTGGTCGAGCAACTCGTACTCGACGAAGTCGTGCGGCCGGGGGATCTCTTCGAGCCGGCAGGCCATCTGCCACACGCGCGGCCAGAGCAGCTCGACCTCGAGGGCGTAGAAGTCCGGGTCGTAGTACCGCTGCTTGCGCACCCGGTCCGGGACCTCCATCGCGTAGGGCAGCACGTAACCCCCCTCTCGTTTTCGGAGTGCGCCGTTATCGCGAGACTATAGTAACCGGTCGGTACAAGATGAACGAGACTTCCGGCGAGACCCAGAGGACCGTCGACGTGCTCGTGGTGGGCGCGGGCATCACCGGCATATACCAGCTCTACCGCGCCCGGGAGGCGGGGTTCTCGGTGCTCCTGCTGGAGGCCGGCGACGGCGTCGGCGGCACGTGGTACTGGAACCGCTACCCCGGGGCCCGCTTCGACTCGGAGAGCTACACCTACGGCTACCTGTTCTCGCGGGAGCTGTTCGACGAGTGGGAATGGCAGGAGCACTTCGCCGAGCAGCCCGAGACCGAGCGCTACCTCAACCACGTGGTCGAGCGGTTCGACCTGGGGCGCCACATCCGCCTCGGGGCCCGGGTCACCGCCGCCCACCTCGACGAGCGGTCGGGGACGTGGAGCGTGGTGACCGACGACGGCGGCGAGGTCCGGGCCCGCTACCTGGTCGCAGCCACCGGCGTGCTGTCCGTGCCCTACTTCCCGGACGTGCCCGGGCGGGAGGACTTCCGGGGCGAGGCGTACCACACCGGCCTGTGGCCCGCGTCGCCGGTCGACTTCGCCGGCAAGCGGGTGGCGGTCATCGGCACCGGGTCGAGCGGCGTCCAGATCATCCCCGAGATCGCGGGCGAGGTCGCCTCGCTCACCGTGTACCAGCGCACCGCCAACTGGTGCACGCCCCTCAACAACCGCCCCGTCACCCCCGAGGAGCAGGCCCAGCTGCGCGCCGGCTTCGAGGCGATGCGCGAGATCCTTAACACCTCGCTCGCCGGGTTCCTCCACCAGCCCCACGATCGCGCCACCTTCGACGACTCCGAGGAGGAGCGGCAGGCGTTCTACGAGCAGATGTGGCGTAGCCCCGGGTTCAGCAAGCTCACCAGCCATTACACCGACCTGCTGGTCGACCCGGTGGCCAACGCCGGGTGGTGTGAGTTCGTCGCCGGCAAGGTCCGCAGCATCGTGCGGGATCCCGCCACCGCCGAGAAGCTGATCCCCAAGGACCACCGCTTCGGCGAGAAGCGGCCGCCGTTCGTGACCGGCTACTACGAAGCCTTCAACCGCCCGAACGTCTCGCTGGTCGACCTCCACCAGACGCCGATCCTGCGCTTCACGCCCGACGGCATCGA
>DASRJN010000271.1:0-21559 GCA_035649455.1 Acidimicrobiales bacterium | reverse complement strand
CCGGCGACCTTCAGGTCGTAGAGCGGGTATCGCGCCCGGCGCTGGCGGATGATGAAGGCGGCCGTGGCGGCCAGCGCCACGATCGCGAGGCCGACCGCCACCGCGGTCTTGCCGGGCACGGGCGCGAAGTTGATGCCCAGCACCACGGCCGCCACCAGCACGACCGACAGCACACCCCCGAGGTTGTCCACGGGATCGGTGGTCTCGTTCACATGGCTGGGTATCAGGAACACGGCCATGACCAGCGCCACCGCCGCGATGGGCAGCGTCAGGAGGAACACGGACCCCCACCACCACTCCTCCAGCGCCGCGCCCGCGACCAGTGGTCCGAGCGCGGAGACGGCCCCGCCGATGCCCGACCACAGAGCGATGGACTTGGTCCGCTGCGCCCCCGTCCACAGCGCCGTGATGATGGCGAGCGTGGTCGGGTAGGCCATGCCGGCGGCCACCCCTCCGAAGATCCGGGCCACCGCCAGCCACTCCACCGACGGCGCCCAAGCGGCCATCAAGCTGGCCGGGATCGACAGCACGACGCCCAGGACCAGCATCATCTTCCGCCCGTACCGGTCGCCGAGCGCCCCCAGGTACAACACCGACGTCGCCAGCCCGAGCGAGAACCCCACGGCCACCAGGTTCAGCTGGGTCTGCGATGCATCGAGATCTCGCCCGATGTCGGGCAACGCCACGTTCGCCACCGACAGGTTCAGGTTGGCGAGCGAGGCCACCAGGATCAGCGCCACCAAGACCATGCCCCCATCGTCCCGCCCCACCCCGGCGCCGCGCATCACCCGAAGTGGGGCATGTCCACACCCGAACCCTGTTCGTGTCCTCAGCGGGGGCCGCGCATCGGAATGCTCCTGGTCGTGGGAGCCGTGCGCGAGTACTTCGACGTGGTCGGGGGCGTGCGCACGGGCCTGCAAGAGGAGCCGCCGTGGTGGGCCCCTGCGGGGATCGCCTTGTTCGGGGCAGTGGTGGTGGCCGTCGTGGTGTTCAGCCTGGCCCTCGGGGTCGACGGCGGGGGGTCGCCCGAGTCCGCCCGACTCGAGACCGGCGCGGCGCCGGTGGCGGCACCGCCGAATGTGCCTGCGCCGACGCCGTCCACCACCGCCGGGGCCGGCGACCTGGGCGGCGAAGGCGAGACGCTGGCCCTGGCCGACCGGTCGGGGGTGTTCCAGCAGGTGCCGCGCACCGCGGTGGCCGCGGCCCGGCTGCAGGGGGCCGCCGCGCTCGGGGTCCCGCCCGACGAGGTCCGCCACCAGCTCGTGTCGGCCGAGCCGGGGCGGGTCGAGCTGAGCGTGTCCACCCTCGACGGCCAGGGCCAGGTGGTGGTGACCGCCGTCGAGTCCGGGGGATCCTGGCAGGTGACGTGAGCGGGCGCCTCCTGGGGTCGGCCGACGTCAGGGCCAGGGCGACCCGCCGGGTGGTCGCGGGGGTGCCCGTTGTCCTGCTGGCCGTCGTGATGATGGTGGTGGTTGGCATCGTGCCCACGTCGGGGATGGGATCCCCGGACTTCCCTCCCGTCGAGCCGGGGGACGCCGCCGAGCGCGAGGTGCCGCGGGGGTACATGGACGGCTACCGCCAGGCGGACGAGGAGCACCGGGTGCCGTGGCCCATCCTCGCCGCGATGGGCTTCGTGCTCACCGAGCACGGGGCGCGCAGCCCGTACGACACGCTCTATCGCACCGAGGAGCAGCGCTTCCCCACGGTCGATCCGCCCATCGCCCCGGGGGCCACCCCCGACGTCGCCGCCGCGGGGACGTGCCGGGTGCGCCTGGTGGGTGACTCGCTGCTGGTCGGCATGGCCGACGCCCTGGCCGCCGGGCTGGCCAGCGCCTGCGCGGTCACCGGGCTCGACGGCCGCGAGGGACGCACGATCGCCGAGGGGACCCAGCGCCTCGTCGCCGCGCCCTTGGGCGACGAGACCGCGCTCGTGGTCGTGCTCGGCACCAACGACCTGGCGACCGGGGCCACGCGGGCCCAGCTCGACGAGCGCATCGAGGCGCTGCTGGCCGCGGCCGGCGACCGGGCCGTGATCTGGGAGACCAGCGCGGCGCAGGGCCTGGCGACCGGCAGCGAGGTGCTGGCCTCGGCCCTGGGCGCCGCCCGGCGCGCCCATCCCCGGCTCGTGGTGGCCGACTGGGTGGGATACCTGGGATCCCTCCCCGACGCCGAGGGCTACCAGGCGGGCGACGGGGTCCACTACACGCCCGACGGCTACCGGGTCATGGCCGACTGGCTGGTCCGCCAGCTGGCCGCGCCCCAGGTGCTGGCCGTCGACCCGCCCGTGGGCGACGGAGGGCTGGGCCCGCTACTGCTCAACCCCACGGTGTTCACCGGTCTGTCGGTCCAGGCCGCGCAGGGCGTCGAGCGGTCGGTGGACCTGCTGGCCGGCCAGATGGCCCGCATCGCCGACCGGACCCGCACCCGGGGCGCGGACGACGCCCGCGCCTCCCGCTTCGCCGAGGAGTTCCTGCCCGAGTCCGAGGAGTTCTGGCACGAGGTGGTGGCGGCCGCGCCGGTGGTGGCGGGCGACTCTGCCTGCCTGCAGCCCGATCCCACCATGCCGGTCCCCCAGATCATCGAGGTGGTGTGGCGCTGCGAGATGCTGAAGACCCCGCCGCGGCTGTGGACGCCCGACGGGGTGGTCGAGGGCGCCGAAGCCCAGGACCTGCTGCTGAGCGAGGCCCACGCCGTCGCCGCCGCCTGGTCGGACCGGGGCGCCGCCCCGTGCGACGAGACCGCCCCGTACAGCGGCGTGTTCCCGCTGCCCGCCCTGGCGCTGGCCACCCGCTGCGACCCGGTCCAGAACGTCCGCACCGCCGCCCGCCTGGTCCTCGACCAGGAGAGCCGCCCGCTGGACCAGCGCCCGGGCGCCACCGAATGGGAGCGGGCCGCGGCCGGGTGGGCCACGATGGCGCCCGCGCTGGGCGATCCCTCCGTCAACCACTTCGTGGCCGAGGGCCCACCGGCGGCCGGGTTCACGCCGGGCGAGTCGTGCGAGCTGGCCCTCGACGTCACCCTCGACGCCGAGGCGGGCGCCGATCCCGCGTGGGGCGGCCTCGCCCCGATGGCCCGGTTCGACCCGCAGGCGGTCGACTTCGACCCCACCCGGTGGGACTCGACCTTCGCCGCCACCCCGGTCGACCCGCTGTTCCAGGCCGGCGCGCCCTGCGACCCGGGATCCGACCGGGCCGCCGGGTTCGAGTGGCTGGCCGCCCGGCTGGCCGCGCGGCAGCCCGAGGACGACCCGCCCGACCCCGGGCTGGCGGGGGCCGCCGCCTACGCCCGCTGGGTGGGAGCCCGGGGTGCCTTCCCGGTGGCGGGCCAGACCGGGCTCGTCCCCCGGCTGCACAACCCCCGCCTGGTCCCACCCCACATCGACCGGCCTCCCGTCACCGGCGGCGCTACCCCGGTGAACCCGAGGGAGTTCGCTGACCGGGTCATCGCCAAGGCCAAGGTGTACGCCGGCTACGCCACCTCGGTCCCGGTGGACGTCACCGGATGGGAGGCGCTCGCCGCGCTCGGCATCCCCGAGCACGCGGCCCGGGCCTACGTCCAGGCCATCGCCCGGGTGGGCGCGATCGAGTCGGGCTGCGCCATCGACGTCGCCTACCTGGCCGGCTTCGGTTTCATGGAGTCGGGCCACGGCACGGTGGCGGTCGACCTCGCCACGGGCACGTCCGACGGCCCCGGCCGCAAGGGCCCGGTGGCCTGGGATCCGCTCACCGGCGAGTCGACCCCGGCCATCCTCGGAACCCTGCTCGACGGGGGCGGTGCCGGCGGCAACACCACGCCGTACCCCAACACGCTGGCGGCCACCGAGCGCGCCTTCTACCGGCAGCGCGAGCCCTACCTGCGGGCGGTGGGTCCGACCCAGTTCCTGCCCACCACCTGGGAGGGGGTCCGGGCCGTGGCCGACGGCAACGACGACGGGGTGGGCGACCCGTTCAACTACTACGACGGCGCCCTGGCCACCGCGGTCAAGACCTGCCGGGACGGCCAGGGCCTGGCCTCGGAGGCGGCACAGCGGCGGGCCGCGCTCGCCTACAACGGCGCGGGCTGGTACGCCGACGGTGTGCTGTCCAAGGCGGCCGAGTACCGGGCGGGGCTGTCGGCCATGGGTCTGGGCGACCCCGACGCCCCGCCGAGCCGCTCGATCGCCCTGCCCGACGGGCCGGTCACCGTCGTGGACGTGTACGGCATCCAGGTGAACGCGGCCATCGCCGAGCGGGTGCGGGCCATGATCGACGCGGCCCGGGCCGACGGGCTGGAGCTGGCGGAGGGATCGGGCGGCTGGCGGTCGCCCGAGGGCCAGATCCGGCTGCGGCGGGCCCACTGCGGGACCAGCGACTACGCCATCTACCAGATGCCGCCTTCGGCGTGCTCACCACCCACCGCGCGGCCGGGCACGTCCGAGCACGAGCGGGGTCTGGCCATCGACTTCCAATGCAACGGCGAGCCCATCGGTCAGCACTCGCGTTCCAACCCCTGTGTCGTGTGGCTGCGCGCTCACGCCGCCGCCTACGGCCTGTACAACCTGCCGAGCGAGGCATGGCACTGGTCGACGTCGGGACGCTGAGGCGGCGCGCCGCGGCCGTCGCCGTGGTGGCGGTGGTGATCGCCGCCGCGGTCGGCGTGTGGTGGCTGGTCGCCCGGCCCGATGGCGCCGCCGACCCCGCTGCCGACCGTGCCTCCGATCACCCCGTGGCCGGCGATGACCGCAATGACACGGTTCCCGACGACGTGCTCAACGACACCGAGCACGGCACCGCCGGCGACGATCTCGATCCCGCCATGGTCTGGTACCTGCAGCTCTCGACCCTGCCGCTCGACGAGGTGTCCCGGCTGATCCAGGGCGGGGTGGGTTCGGACCTCGGACCCGACCAGCAGGCCGCCGCCCGGGACGCCGCCTCCCGCTACGTCGCCGCCGACCTGGGCGGCGCGCCGCGCGACGGCGGACCGTGGGCGGCCCCCGCCCGAGCCTGCTGCCGCGACGTGCAGATCCTGGCCGCCGGCGCCGCGAGCTACCCCGACCAGCCGCCCCTGGCGCTGGCGCTGGTGGTCTGGTCGGCGACGCCGATCGACGGCGGCCCGGCCTTCGACGCCTGGGAGGCGTCGTTCGTCTTCCTGGCCCCGGCCGAGGGCGGCGGGTACACGCCGGTCGACCCGTCCACGGTCGAGTCGTGGGCGGCCCCACCGGGCCTCGGTCAGCCCTCGGCCGCCGCCCGCTGACGCACGGCGTCGAACAGCAGCACGGCCGCGGCCGCCGCGGCATTGAGCGAATCGACCCCACCCGACCCGGGCATGGGGATGACCACGCGCTCGTCGGCCGCGTCGAGCCACTCCGCCGGCAGGCCCCGATGCTCGGACCCGACGACCAGCGCGCACGGCCCCGCCAGCGACAGCCGCCAGTACGGCAGCGATCCCCCGGGCCCCGCCGCGTAGACCGGCAGGCCGTGGCTCCGCAACCAGGCCAGCACCGCGCCGGTCTCGCCGACGCCGACGGGCACGCCGAACAGCGCCCCCTGCGACGACCGCACCACGTTGGGGTTGAACACGTCGGTGACGGGATCGGCCACGATCACCGCCGCCGCCCCTGCGGCCGACGCCGACCGCACCATGGTGCCGAGGTTGCCCGGCTTCTCCAGCTCGGCCACCACCAGCACCAGCGGGTCACCCACCCCGCTCAGCTCCACCGCCGCGAGGCCGGTCTCGAACGCCCGCGCCACTCCCAGCATCCCGTCGGGGTGGTCGCGGTAGGACAGCCGCCCGAACACCGCCTCGGCCACCTCGACAACGCGGGCCCCGGCTGCTTCCGCCCGGCCCAGCACGTCCGCTTCGCCCTCCGCCAGGAGCGCCGGGCACGCCAGGACCTCCTCCACCACCACACCCGCGGCGAGCGCCCGCGACAGCTCGCGGCGGCCCTCGATCAGGAAGTGGCCGGTCCGGTCGCGCTCCCGCCGCTTGCGCAGGGCCAGCGCGGCCTTGACCCGGGGGTTGGCGGTGCTGGTGATCACCCGGCCATGTTGGCGCGCCGGTGCTCCGCCCAGCGCCGCTGGCGCTCTTCGGTGGGGCGGAAGCGGCCGGTCTCGTCGAACAGCGTCTCCCGCACCCGCTCCCGCAGGACGGCCCGATTGCGGCTCACGGACTCACCGGGTCGAGCCACCAGGGCCAGCAGCTTGTGCTCGGCGTCTTCCCGCTGACGGCGGCCGATGGTGTCGTCGGCGCCCGTCCGCAGCGTGTCCTCGGCGTAGCCGCGCCGGGCCAGCCTGGGGTAGAGGTAGCCGCGCAGGTCGTCGTAGCTCAGGCCCGTCCCCACCAGCAGGTCGGCGACGAGGTCGGCCAGGCGCCGCGCCCCGACCAGCTCGATGTCGCGGTCCACCACCGGGACCAGGCCGTCGGTCCCGGGGCGGGTGCCGTTCTCGGTGTCGTGGCCTTCGGCCAGCCGGTCGAGGCTGACCGGTCGGCCGCGCCGGGCCTCGTCCAGCGCCAGGCGCCACACCGCGGGGGAGTGGGCGTCGGTGGTGTCGCCGGCCAGCCACTTGCGGGTCCCGGGGGCCTGGCGGCGCCGGTGCCGCTGGTCGCGGGCGTAGGCGGCCGCCACCTGCTCGGGCGTGAGCCGCGGGTCGTGGATGTCGACCCGATCGGTGCGGGCCAGCCAGTGGGCGCAGTGGGCGACGTTGGACGACAGGTGACTCACCTTGTCGGCCGCCCGGGGCAGGTCACGTTCGAGCACCAGGCCGGCGGCCACGGTCCAGCACGCCCGGGGCCGGTTGCGGGCGGCGAACCGGCGCATGACCACGATGAGCCGGGCCAGCCCCTCCTGCAGAGCGTCGTCGTGGTCGAACACCGTCGGCTGCGTGTTGCGCACCCGGACCGCCTTGGTGGCCACGAACCCCTTCATGGCCGCGCAGGCGCTCTGCTCGGCCCGGTCGCGGTAGCCCGCCAGGCTGCGGAGGGCGGCGACCAGCCGGTTCTGGGGCAGCTCGGCCACCACCAGGTTCCCGGGCGCGCCCGGGATGGTTCCCGACCGGTTGCAGCCCCAGGCCGGAGGCAGCCGGTCGACGCCCACGCCCACGTGGAACGCCCCGTGGGCGGGCCCACCGTGGGCCTCGGGGTAGAGCGGGCAGGTCCAGTCGATCCGCCACACCCCGGCGGGGAGCGGCGTGCCCGGCTCCAGCGGCTCCCCGGCCAGCGTGGGCAGCAGCTCGTAGAAGTTGACGCTGTGGCTGGGCTGGCAGGGGTTGGCGATCGGCGCCGCCGCGCTGTGGGCGACCGAGCACCGGAACACGGCGATCCCCCCGGAGCCCGGCAGCCGCCCGTCGGCCAGCGCCGCCGCCGCTCCTGCGCAGGCGCGGATGGCGGTGAAGTGCTCCTCCATCACGGCGTTGTGGACCCGCGCCGTGCGGCCCCGGTCGAACCGCAGCTCGCGCAGCTCACGCGGCAGCGCCGGCAGCCCGGCCAGCCCCGGCGCGGCCCGCAGCGCCCCCAGCGTGATGTCGGCATCGCCCGGCGGGTCGAGAACGGTCGTCGCGTCTGCTGTCCCCACGGTGCACCCCCTTCGTCCGGCTCTCACCGGACAACTGGGTCGCCACCGCGCCGAACGCGACATCGCCTGTCGGAATGCTCCCCGTTCATGGACGACGAGGCCGACCTGCCGGAACTGGCGGCGGTGTGCGAGGCCGTACTGGCTTGCTACGACCGGCTGCTCAGAGTTGACGCGGCCCCGCCGCTGCCCCCCGCACCGCCGGCGCCCGAGCTCGACCGGGCCCTGGCCGGCGCGCAGGGCCTGCCCGGGGTTCCCGGGCGGGTCTGGTGGGCGCTTGACCTGGTCGGACGGGGTGCGTCGGGGGCCACACCGGCCGAGCTGGCGATGGCCGTCGAGGTGCTCCGAGCGGTCGCTTCCGGCCGGGCTCCGACCAAACCCGGCGTTGCGCGTTTGTGAACTTCACGTTTCAGTTCGCCCGGTACCCCACATTTCGGCCCGCAGACAGTGGTCGGAGGAGTACTGTCGGAAACAAACGCTAGTAGTGACGGTTCCACTACACAGGGGAGTCGACCGGTGACGCATCAGTTTGCGGAACCCGGTCACGGGGAAGGACCCCCCCGGCCGGGGAGAGCCAAGCACATCGCGGGACTGTTTGCACTGGCCGCGGCCGCGCCGCTGGTCGCAGCATGTTCAGACTCCGGTGGCGAGCCTCACACGGCTCGCGCCGAAAGGCAGGCGGAGGCGGCGGTGTCTCCCTCCACCACCGCCCCGCCTGCCACGGACGAGGCGTCCCACGCCGAAGTCGTGGCCCTCGTCGACGAGGCCACGTCGCTGGCCGACGGCTTCTGGCGCGATCCCAGCGTCATCGACGATCCGGACAATCCCGACCTGGCCCGGTACCGGGCGCTGTACACCGCCGACTCGCCCACGCCGGCGGCGGTCGAGGCCGGCCTGCGGACCATGGTCGAGCGGGGCGAGCGCTACCAGCCGGCGGCCAACGGCTTCATGCGAGAGGTCTCGATCTACGAGTGGGCCCCGGCCCTCGACCAGGACACGCTCCGCTTCGACACCTGCTCGCTGATCGATCGCGAGCTGGTCGGATCCGACGGCGCGGTGATCTCGGCCGACGCCCGCCTGCTGTTCGTGGGCGGCGAAGCCCACCGGGTGGACGGCGTGTGGCGCTTCTACGGCCTGTCCAACGACATGTCGCGCACCGTGCCGCTCACGCCCGGCGCGGCCCGGTCCGGCACGTGCGAGAGCTTCGTGGCCGCCGCGGGCCAACCCGGGCTCCCTCCCGGGGAAGGACCGCCGGCATGAGGGCGCGCTACGTGCTCGGGGCCATGGTCGTCGTGCTGGCGACGGTCCAGACGGGAGGCTCGGTCGCCGCCCAGCAGCCATCCGACTGCCCGCCCGCGGCCGACTACTGCGTCGGCGCGGGCAGCGGCGGGACCAATCCGGGCGGCGGAGGCAGCGGCGGTGGGGGCGGAGGCGGCGGAGGCGGGGGGAGCGGCAACACCGGGCCCGTGTGCCACTGGACCGCCGACGTGGTGCTCCCGGGCGACGGCGGCATCGGCGCCGGGCTGCCGATGGACCCCGGGGTGCGCCCGACGCCCGACGCGGTGCTCGTCTGGGAGGTGTGCGACGGCGTGTTCACCGGGGAGATCCGGTGGGCGGTTCCCGGCGTGCCGTTGCCGGTGCGGATGTCGGCCCGGGCCCTGGCCATGCAGGCGCAGGCCCGGCTGGCGGGCAGGCTGCCCACGCCCGAGGTGACGTCCAGCCCGCCGCCCGGTGTCGCCGCGCTGGTCGGCTTCCCGTCGTTCGTCACCGTCGACAACTGGGTCGCCACCGTGACCGACAGCGAGTGCGACCCGAACTACCCCAACTTCTGCGTGAGCGTCGTGGCCCAGCCCTCCCTGTCGTGGGCACCCGGCGAGCCGGGCGCCGAGCCCGTGGTGTGCGCCGGTCCGGGTACGCCGTTCGTGCCCGGCGGTGCGCCGCCCGAGGTGCAGGCGGCGGCCCCGGGAGCCTGCGCCCACACCTACCGCGCCCGCACCGGCGTGCTCGGCCGGCCGGCGCTGTGGCCCGGCCAGGTGACCGTGGTCTGGACCCTGACCTACGCGTCGCCCACCGGCTCCGGGACGCTCCCGCCCGTGACGAAGTCCGCAGACCTGCCGAGAGCAGTCGACGAGGTCCAGACCGTCGTGGAGGACCTGGGATGAAGGGACACCGACCGTGACCAACAACGGCTCGACCACCCGCACCCCCGCAGCGCCGCAGCGCACGGCCAAGCGGGCCGGCCCGGCGCCGGTGCCCGCCACGCCCAGCGGCCTGCCCACGCGGCGCCGCTGGGGCCGGGTGGCGCTGGGCGCGGTGCTGGCCCTGTTCGGCGCCTGGCTGTGCATGGTGCTGGTGGCCACCGCCGGCGGCCGCAAGGAGACGCTGGCGCTGTCGCACGACGTGACCCGCGGCTCGGTGCTGGCCGCCGGGGACCTCAAGGTCGTGCGGGTGGCGGCCGACGCCGGAGTGGAGATGATCTCGGCCGACGACATCGACGAGGTGGTGGGTGAGGTCGTGGCCGCCGACCTCCCGCAAGGCACCCTCCTGGCGCCGGGCCAGCTGCTGGAGGACGGTGAGCGGCTGGTGGCGGCGAACGAGGTCGTGGTGGGCGTTCGCCTGAACGCGGCGGCCGCCCCCCGGGGCGAGGTGCCGTCGGGCACGCCGATCCTCGTGGTGGTGCGTCCGGCGGTGGGCGGTGACCCCGCACCGCCGACCGAGGTGGCCGGCTGGCTGCGCGACATCGGCGAGCCGTTGGAGAACACCGGCGCCCGCGAGGCGTCGCTGGTGGTGCCGCAGGAGTCGGCCGCCCTGGTCGCCTCGGCCGCGGCCGACGAGCGCATCGCGGTGGCCACCCGGGAGGCGACCGGCTGATGACGGTCCTGACCCTGGCCTCGGTGAAGGGATCGCCCGGCGTCACCACCGCGGCGGCGGCCATGGCGGCGGCCGCGGTCGTGGGAGGCCAGCGGGCGCTGCTGGTGGAGCTCGACCCGTCGGGGGGCGACGTGCGCCTGCTGTCGTCGCTGCCGGTCGCCGAGCCGAATCTGGTCCACGCCGCGGCCGAGCTGCGCTACCCGAACGGGGCGGAGGACGCGCTCGGCGAGCAGGCGGTCGAGGCCGTGCCGTCGCTGCCCGCCCTGCTGGCCCCGGCGGGGACGGGCGAGGCCGAGGCGGTGATGTCGTCGATCGGCGACGGCTGGGGCGCGGCGTTCCGGTCGTTCGACGGCCTGGTGGTGGTGGACGCGGGCCGCTGGGACGTGGGCCAGGCCACCACCCGCCGGATCGAGGGCGCCGACGTGGTGGGGCTGGTGGTGCGAGCCACCGCCGTGAGCGTCGAGCACGCCCGGCACACGGTGGTGGCGCTGCGGAGGGCTGCCCGGGCCCCGGTGGCGGCGGTGGTGGTCGGCGACCGGCCGCACCCGCCCGAGGCCGTCGCCGCCGCGCTGGACCTCCCGCTGGCCGGCAGCATCGCTTGGGACCCCCGCGGCGTGGGCTGGCTGTGGGTCAAGGGCGCCACGTCCTCCGGCGTGCGCTCGTCCCTCGCCCGCTCGGCCTCGCGCACGCTTGCCGGCCTCGAGGCCCAGCTGCCCGCCCGCCACGCGGCCCCGCCCCCGGACGCGGCCGACCTCCAGGCCCCCGAACCGGCGGCCCGGGAAGACCGGGAAGACCGGGAAGACCGGGATGCCCTGCCCGACGAGTCGTCCGCCCCGCAGCCACCGGTGGCAGGGGACGAAGGCCGGGACGCGGCGCCTCCTCCCGAGGAGCCCGACGACCCGCCCGCCGGGGATGCCCGGGATGCCCTGGCCGACCGCCCCGCTCCACCGCCGCCCCCGCCATCAGGTCCGGCGGTGGCGTCGACGCCAGGGCTTCCGCTCCCGCCTCCGCCGCCTCCGCCGCCTCCGCCGCCGCCGCCGCTGCCCGTGCGCTTGGGGGGTGAGTCCCGGTGAGCGACCACCACGAGCTCGTCTCGTCCATGCGCCGCCAGGTCGCGCTGCTGATCGGCGACGAGGTCGACCGCCGGGAGCGCGAGGGCCTCGAGCCCCTGGACGACGTCGATCGCCGGATGATGGCCGACGCCGAGATCCGGCGGATGCTCACCAGCCACTGGCGCACGACGTCTGAGCGGGGCGAGCCCCGCCTCACCCGGGACGAGGAGCTGCGCATCGCGGAGGCGGTCCGGGTCTCGGTCTTCTCCGCCCTGCCCGGGCTGGACGAGTACCTGGCCCGGCCCGACGTCACCGACATCTTCATGAACGGCTGCGACGACGTCCGCCTGCGCACGATGGAGGGCGAGGAGATCGTGGTGGCGCCGCTGGTGTCGAGCGATGCCGAGCTGGTCTCCATGATCCAGGGCCTGGCCCGGCGGAGCGGGCGGCTCGGCTCCGGCGACGCGATCGGCCCGTCCGAGCTCGGCGGCGAGCACGAGAAGGAGTTCAACTCGTCCAAGCCACTGCTCAACCTGCAGCTCTCCGACGGCTCGCGGCTGGCGGCGGCCGCCTGGATCACGCCGCGGCCCTACGTGTCGATCCGCCGCCACCCGCTGGCCGATGCCGCCCAGAAGGACCTGGTGGCCCGGGGCATGTACGGCGACGGCATCGCGAGCCTGCTGGCCGCGGCCGTGCGGGCCCGCAAGAGCATCATGATCGCCGGGGGCCAGGGCCGCGGGAAGACGACGCTCATGCGGGCGCTGCTGCACGAGTGCGACCCGAGCGAGCGGATCATGGTGCTGGAGCAGGAGCCCGAGCTGCAGCTCGACGCCGATCAGGTCCGGCACAACCAGGTGCTCAACTGGATCGCCCGGCCCGCCAACATGGAAGGCGAGGGTGCGGTCACGCTGGCCGACCTGGCCTGGGCCATCAAGCGCCACAACCCGGACCGCATCGTGGTAGGCGAGGTGCTCGGCGCCGAGGTGATGGTCATGCTCGAGGCGGCCGGGCAGGGCATCGCCGGCGCCCTGTGCACGATGCACTCCAAGGACGCCTACCGGGTGTTCGGCCGCATGGTCCACTACGCCCAGCTGGGCCAGCCCAACGTGACGCCCGCGTTCGTGATGGACACCGCGGCCGACGCGCTCGACCTCGTGGTCTACCTCGACATGACCCCGGACGGGCGCCGGGTGATCTCCGAAGTGACCCACGTGCACCAGTACGACCCCATGGCCGGCCACGTCGTGGCGGACCAGTGGTACATGGCGGGCAAGGACCGGGCCGCGGTGCGCAACCCGCGGGCGCCGATCCCCACCCAGCTGCTCGACGAGCTCGTCGCCTACGGCTACGACCCGGCGCTGGAGGCCCGCTGGTGACCGTGCTAGCCGCCCTCGCGGGCCTGCTCGTCGCCGGCGGGATCGCTCTCGTCGCCAGCGGGGCCCGCCCCACCCCGGTGCAGCCCGAGCGGTCCGAGGCCCGGCGGCACCACGCCGAGCAGGTGGTCACCCGGGCGGCGCTCGCGGCCGGCGCGGGCCTGGTCACGCTGGCCCTGACCCGCTGGCCCGTGGCCGCCCTGGGGGCGGGCGTGGGCGCCTACGTGATCGCGGGACGCCGCGGGCGGACCAGCCCCGCGGCCGAGATCGACCGCACCGAGGCGCTGGCCGCCTGGGCGGAGATGCTGCGGGACGGCGTGGGCACGCCCCGAGGCATCGAGGGGATCATCACGTCGACCGCATCGACGGCGCCGGCGCTGATCCGCCCCGCCGTCATGCGCTTCGCCCACCGGCTCGCCTGGCAGGACCTGCACGACGCGCTGCCCGAGCTGGCCGACGAGCTCGACCACCGCATCGGCGACCTCATCGTGACGTCGCTGGACATCTCCGCCCGCACCGGCGCCCGCCAGGTCCGGGCCGTGCTCGACGACCTGGCCGACGCCGCCCGCGAGGAGGCCCGCATGCTGCGCCGCCAGGAGGTGGCCCGAGCCCGGCCGCGCTCGGAGATGCACCAGGTCGTGTTCATCTCCACCCTGGTCGTGGCATCCCTGGCGGTGGTGGGGCGCGACTACCTCGCCCCCTACCGCACCGGCGTCGGCCAGATCGTGCTGTGCGCGGTCGCCGGCCTGTGGGCCATCGGCTTCACCGCCATGGCCCGCCTCGCCCGCGCCGAGCCGGTCGAGCGCTTCCTCACCGTGAGGAACCGGACATGACCCGCACCTGGCCAGCCGGCCGGCGGGGGCGTTGCGGCCAGCGCCCCGTCATGGCCACCGGGGCGGCGGTCGTCACCGGGGTTGGGTCATGATCGGGGCGGCGGCGGTGGCCGGGGCGTTGGCGGGGTTCGGGGTGTGGGTGGTCGTGACCGGGCTGCGTCCGCAGCCCGAGTCGCTGGCCGCCGCGCTCGGGCGGTTTGAGCCGCGGGCGCCGGTGGCCGAGGCCGACGCGTCCGGCCTGAGCTGGGACAACCGGGTCGGGGCCGCGGCGCTCCGGCACGTGCCCGCGCTGGCGAGCTTCGTCGGCCGGGCGCGGGCCGACCTCCGCATCGTGGGCCAGCGGCCCGAGGACTACGCGGGCGAGACCGCGGTCTACTGCATGTTCGGCCTGCTGCTCGGCCCGTGGCTGGGGGCCGCGGTGTGGGTGGCGGGCGCGCCGTTCCCGGCCACCATCGCGGGGATCGTGTCGCTCACCGCCGGGGCGACAGGGTTGGTCGTCCCGTGGTTCACGCTGCGGGACAAGGCCAAGGCCCGGCGGGCGGGGTTCCTCCACGCCCTGATCGCCTACTGCCACGTCACCGCCATGTCACTGGCCGCCGGCCGCGGGGTCGAGCAGGCGCTCACCACGGCCGCGTCCGCCGGAGAGGGCTGGGCCTTCACCGAGATGCGGGCCGCGCTCAACGCCGGCTACGTGAGGGGCGAGACGCCGTGGGAGTCGCTGGGCCTGCTCGGCGCCGACCTGGGCGTGGCCGACCTGTCGCAGCTCGCCTCCACCATCGCCATGGCGGGCGAGGACGGAGCCGCGGTCCGCGAGACGATCTCCACCAAGGCCCACACGATCAGCAACCGCATCGGCGCCGACGCCGAGCAGGCGACGCAACGCGCCACCGCCCAGATGGGCCTGCCCGCGGTGGCCATCGCCGCGGGCTTCCTGGTCTTCCTGATGTACCCCGCCTTATCCGCCCTCGGGTCTGCGTTCTGACCCCTGATCGAGAGGACATCCCGATGACTCCCTTCCTGTATGTGGTGGCGACGCTCCAGGCGCTCGCCGGGCGCCTGGCCGACGCCACCCGAGACGACCGCGGCGAGATCAACTCCAGCGTCGCCTGGGCCGGCCTGATGCTGGTGGTCGCCGTGGCCGTCGGCGCGATCGTGCTCACCAAGGCCACGGGCGCCGCGAACTCGTTCGACTTCGGCTTCTGAGCCCATGGGCCGTAGGGCACCAGGACGCCTGCGGCGGGACGACCGCGGCGAGATCGCCGCCAACACGGCGATCTTCGTGCTGGTCATCCTGCTGCTGTTCGTCGTGCTGCAGTTCGGCCTGTGGTTCTACGGCCGGGAGGTGGCTGCCGCCGCCGCCCAGCACGCGGTCGATGCCGCCCGGGTCGAGACGGGCAGCTCGGCCATGGGGGAGGCGACGGCCAACCAGTACCTGGCCCAGGTGGGCGGCCTGGAGGACTCGTCGGTGACCGTGACCCGGACCGACACCAGCGTGACCGCAGTGGTCAGCGGCCAGTCGGTGTCGATCGTGGGCTTCATCGACCCGCCCATCACGGTGAGGGTGACGGCCCCGGTGGAACGGGTGGTCGGATGAGGCTGCGCCGCGACGACCGAGGCGAGGGCGCGCTGGACATCAGCGTGATGGCCACGTGCTTCTTCATCCCGTGCCTGTTGCTGCTCATCTACGCGGGCCGGATGAACTCCGGGCACGCGGCCGTCGAGTCCGCGGCGCGGCACGCGGCCCGAACCATCTCGATTGCCCGGGATCCCACCCTGGCACTGGGGGTGGCCGAAGACGACGCGGCCCTGACGGTCCGGCTCGGATCGGCGCTGTGCGAGGACATGGACTTCGACCCGGTGATCGGGGACGGCGAAGTGACCGTCACCGTCACCTGCCAGGTCGACCTGTCCGAGCTGGCCCTGCTGCCGGTGCCGGGGACCGCCACGGTGAGCGCCACCGCCACGGAGGTCATCGACCGCCACCGCGAGGGGGTCGTGGAGTGACGCGGGCGCGGGACGCCGGCTACGTGACGCTGTTCGTGCTGGGCGTGTCGATGGGCATGGCCGCACTCATCGGGCTGGTGCTCGACGGGGGCCGCGCGCAGCGGGCCCAGTCCGACTGCTTCGGCGTCGCCGCCGCTGCCTCCCGCGCCGGAGCGCAGGAGCTGGACGCCTCGGCCGCGGTGGCCGGCGAGGTCCGCCTGGACGAGACCCTGGCGTCCCAGGCGGCGTCGTCGTACCTGGCCGAGCACGGCGTCGACGGGACCGTGAGCGTGGCGGACCGCGAGGTGACCGTGACTGCGGTCCGCTATGTCGACTACCTCATGCTGCCCGGTGGCATCACCCTCGACGCCACCGCCACCAGCCGTGTCACCCAGGAGCGTGCCCCATGACCTCCCCGACCGCGAGCATGGCGCTGGCCCGCTGGATGCGCGGGGTGGGCGCGGCAGTAGCCCTGCTGGCCCTGGTCGTCGGCGTGCCCTGGGCGCTGCTGCGCTGGGGCGACTGGCCCATCAACGGCGTGCCGTCGTGGGACCAGGTGCGCGACCTGCCCGGCGCCGTGGCGTCGGACTCGGCCATCATCGGCGCCTTCACGGTCGCCCTGTGGGTGGCGTGGGCCGCGTTCGTGGCCTGCTTGGGCGCCGAGGTGGCCGCCGAAGCCCGCGGGCGGGAAGCCACCCGGGTGGCGGCCCTGGGTCCGCTGCAGCGCCTCGCCCGCCACCTGGTGGCCACGGTGGCGATGACCGTGGGCTGGCTGGGGCCGCTGGCCGGCCCGCTCCATGCAGTTCCGGGGCGCCCGGCCGCGGCCGCAACCGGCCCGGCGATGGCGCTGGCCGCGACGGACACGATGTCACCCGGCTCGGCCGCCGAGACGCCCGCCCCGGCCCCGGGCGGCACCCTGGGCCCGGCCGCCGCCTCGCAGGCGGGGGTGACCCTGGCCTCGGGAATGCCGACCGCTCGCACGGCGGCCGCACCGGGCGCCACGGTCACCGTTCAGGCCGGGGACTCGCCGTGGGCGCTGGCGGTGGCGCACCTGGGCGATGGTGCCCGCTGGACCGAGATCTGGGAGCTCAACCGCAGCCTGCCCCAACCCGACGGGCGCTCCTGGGAGATCCCGGAGATGATCCTTCCCGGGTGGGAGCTCACCCTCCCGGCTGCCCCGGCCGCCGGCCCGCTGGTGGTCGGCCCGGGCCAGATCATCGTCCAGCCCGACGACAACCCGTGGAGCCTGGCCGAAGCCCACCTGGGCGACGGCAAGCGCTGGCGCGAGCTGTACGACGCCAACCGCGGCCGCAGCCAGGCCGACGGGAGCGCGTGGGTGACGGAGAGCCTCATCGAGCCCGGCTGGATCCTCGACCTGCCCACGGCGAGCTCAGCTCCGGCCGTGCCCGCCGCGCCGGTCCCGGCCCCGCCCGCCCCGGCCCCGGCGCCGGACATAGCGCCCCCCGAGGCCTCCGAACCGGCACCCGGCTCCGCCCCCGCGACGTCGGACCCGGCCAGTCGGTCGTCCGGCTCGGCCCCCACGTCGTCGGACTCGGCCAACGGATCCGCGGGCTCGGCCAACGAGTCGGCGGGCTCGGCCAACGGATCGGCGGGCTCGGCCCCTGCGTCATCGGGCTCGGCCAACGGGCCGTCTGGGTCGGACTCGACATCCGCCGGGTCGGACTCGACATCCGCCGGGTCGGACTCGACGTCCGCCGGCTCAGACTCGACGTCCGCCGGCTCGGATCCGGCTTCGGCGGGCTCGGCCAACGGGTCGTCCGGCTCCGCCACCGGGTCGGACGATGGGTCGGCGGGCTCGGCCAACGGGTCGTCCGGCTCGGAGTCCGCGCCGGCGCACGGGTCCGCACCCGACACCGACGCGGTGGACGACGACGGTGGGGACGCCGACCTGGACATCGCGCCCCTGGTGGTGGCCGGGGTGCCGGCCGTCCTGGCTGCCGGGGTGGTCTTGCGGCTCGACCGGGTGCGCCGCCGCCGGTCGCGGCGCCGGCCTCGGGACGGGCGCCAGCCTCCGCTGCCCGACGGCCTGCAGGAGACCGAGCGCCGCTGGCGGGCCATCGCCGACAACGAGTCGGCCGAGTGGGTCGACACCGCCCTCCGCTACCTCACCTGGGCCGTGCGCTCGACCGGGGCACCGGTGTCGGTGGTGGCGGTGCGGACGGGACCCCAGGGCCTCGAGCTGCTGCTGTCCACGCCCGCCCGCCAGGGGGCGCCTCGCTTCGCCGCCGACGACACCGGCTGGCAGTGGCAGCTGCGCTGCGACGACCTCAGCGAGATCCGCGGCATCGGAGCCGACGAGCCGCCGTACACGCCCGGCCTGGTCACCCTGGGCACGACCGACGACGGCAGCACCGTGCTGATCGACGTCGAGCAGCTCGGGTTGACCAGCGTCGAGGGCGACGCGGGCGTCGTCCGCTCCTGGCTGACCGGCGTGGCACTCGACGTGGCCACGGCGCCGTGGGCCACCGACGTGGACCTGCGCCTGGTCGGTGGCCTGGTCGACCTGGGCGCGCTCGAGCAGGTGTCGTTGCTGGACCCACCCGGCGTGGCGGGCGTGGTCGAGGCGGCGGTGGCCGCCACCGCGAGGTCGCTGGGCCGCCATCCCTCGACCCAGGCCGCCCGCGGCGCGGCCGGCCGGGAGCCCTGGCCGCCGCTGACCGTGGTCATCAGCACGCCGGGGACCGACCAGCCCGTGGTCGACGCGGCCGTGCCCGCCCGGGGTGCGGCCGTGGTGGCCGCCGGGCCGGTCCCCCGAGCCACGGTGCGCCTGGTGGCGGGCGCCGACGGCTACGCCACGCTCTATCCCTACGGCCTGTCCGTGCGGCTGAGCGCAGTCGACCCGCGCACGGCGGGCGACACCGCCCGGCTGCTCACCGGGGCCGCCGCTCCGGTCGCGCCCCCGACCGCGACCGGAGCGGCGCCCCCGTGGCCCGTCAGCAACGACGTCGACCCGGACGACGAGCGAGACGACGACCGCGCCGCCGGCGAGGCCACGGACGAGGCACGCGAGCGCTACACCGCGCTGATCCGCTCCATCCTGGAGCCCGGGGAGATCGAGGTGGTGGTCCTGGGCCAGCCCCAGGTGACCGGCTGGGAGCACGAGCCCCGCCAGCGCTCGATCGAGATCGTCTGCTACCTGGCCGTGCACGACGGGGCCGTCACCGGCGAGAAGCTGCGGGACTGCATCTTCCCGCCCGGGTTCAAGGCCACCTCGTTGCGCCAGGCCGTGTCGCGCACCCGCACCGCGCTGGGACGGTCGGCCGCGGGGTACCCGCACATCCTCCCGGCCTTCGCCGCCGGCAGCTATGAGCTGGGACCGGGGGTCCGCTCCGACTTCCGGCGGTTCCGGGCGCTGGTGGCGGCGGCTCGCAAGGCTCCGGCCGAGTGCGAGATCCTGCTGCTGCGCACCGCGCTGGGACTGGTCCGGGCGCAGCCGTTCAGCGAGACGCCCGCCGGTGGCTACGGCTGGGCCAGCGCCGAGGGCATCTCCTACGCCGTCGAGCGGATCGTCACCGACACGGCCCAGCGCCTCGGCGAGCTGGCGCTGGCGGCGGGCGATCCCGGCCTGGCCGAGTGGGCGGCCCGGCAAGGCCAGCGGGCGGTGCCCGGCCACGAAGGCCTGTATCGGGACCTGGCGCTGGCCAAGCTGCGTCAGGGCGACGTGGACGGCTTCAGCGCCGTGCGCCGGGAAGCCGAGGCGGCGGCCACCACGTTCGACCCGCTCGACGGCCTCCAGCCCGAGACCCAGGAGTTCTTCACCCGCGCCCTCGCCGAGTACAACGACCTGCGCCAGGCGGCCAACGACTACTGATCCGCCACCCGAGCGTGGGCCGCGAGGATGAGCCCCCGCACCTCGTCGGACGTCGTGACCGGGTTGAGCACGCTGACCCAGCCGTGCCCGGCGTAAACGGGGTGGGGGAACAGCCGGTCGAGGGCCGCCGGGTCGTGCTCGGTGCCCGCCGGGAAGCGCTCGCGCAGCGCATCGCGGCCGATGCCGAGGTTGAGGCGGAACACGCCCTCCCGGTCGAGCCGGGATGACTCGTCTCCCGGGTAGTCCCGCTTGACGATCGTGGCGAACGGCATCCGCTCGCCCGGCGCGGAGAAGAACACGTCGCCCCAGGCGGCCTCGGGCGCCCCGTTGTCCGGCCCGGCGACCACGACCTCGACGCCGTCGAGACCGCCGATGAACGTGATGAGCTCGTCCTCGGTCATCGACCGATCGTAGGGAGCGCCCCTGGCTACGCCACGCCCAGGTCCGCCAGCCGCTGCTCGGTCCGGCGGCGCTGGGCCCGCACCGCCCGGACGTCGCGGCCGGTCAGGCGGGCGACGCTGGCCGTGTCCCAGCCATAGACCGTGGTGGCCAGGACGGTCTGGGCCGCGGTGAGGCTGATGTCGCCGCCGCGGGTGGCGTCCACCACGAACCGTGCGAGCCGCTCGGCCGCGGTGTAGGCCTCGTGCAGGTCGGACGGCGGATGGGCCGCGTCCGCCATCAGGACCGGCTCGCGCTGGTGCTGGCGCCGGTGGCGGCGGACCGTGGTCCTCAGCCGGTCCCGCAGGCGCGATCCCAACACGGCCGCCGGCCAGTGGCTGTCCGGGGGCAGCGGCACGCCGATCAGCTCGACCATGGTCGAGGCCGCCTCGCCGTCGAGATCGGCGCGGCTGGTCCACGGTCCCCAGCCCACATAGCCGGCCAGCCCAGCCGCGGTCGACACCACGAGGGGCAGCACGGCCTGGAGCGCCACCCGGGCCGCGAGGGGATCGCCGCCAGTCGCCAGTCCCAGGACCGCGCCCAAAGTGCGGTTGGTGGCGGCGGGGTCGGTCCGGTCGCGACAGGACTCGACGACCGGCCCCAGCCGGCCGGCGCCGGCGAGCGGCGGCCGGGACCGCCACGCCGGCGGCACCGGGCGCCGCGCCAGCGTGAGCCACTCGGCGTCGAGGAGGTCGTAGACGGAGCTGCCCACATCCCCGACGCTGGACGCCCGCGGTTGCCCAGAGGGTTGCCACAGAGGTTGCCACAGGCCGCCGACCTGGGATTTTGCCCGCGGTTCACCGCCGCCGGGCCGGTCGGGCGGCCAGGAAGCTGCGCACGCCCACCGGCAGGCGCTCGCGCTGGTCGTCGTCCAGCGCGGCCCCGATGAGCCGGGCCCGAGCCGCCCGGTTCACCGCGGGATCGGAGTGGTCGGCCAGCGCCGAGAGCACCCCGGGGGGCGTGCTCGGGTTGCCCGCGAGCTGGCGCTGGACGACCAGGTCGTTGAGCGCGGCCAGGTCCGAAGCGCGGCGCCCGAGCGCCGGGTGCCGGGCCATGCGTCGCAGCACGGTGCGGTCGAGCTCCCGGTCGGGATCGGCGAGCTTGTCCATCAGCGGGTCGGTCAGGTCCCGGCGCAGGGCGATCTCCGCCCGGACCAGCGGCGACGGGTCGTAGGCCAGGGCGTCCAGGGCCCACTCGGGAGCCCCGGGGCGGCGGGCGGCCGCGGCCCGGACGGACTCGCTCGAGCTGGCCACCGCGTCATGCCAGCACGGCTCGCAGTAGCCGCCGGGCGCCGCCGTCGACGCACCGACCGCCGCCCGCTTGCCGCACATGGCGCAGCGGTCACCGGAGGTCTCGGTCTTCGCCATCCGCCCGGCAGCATTCCACCGGACGCCCGCCACGCACGTCACCCTCACCCCAGGGCGCGGTGAGCGAAGCGGGCCAGCTCGGGCGCCAGCAACGCCTCCGGCGCCGGCAACCCGCCGCCCGGGTCGCCCGGCCGGGTGAACACCAGGACCTGCGGCTTGCTGCCCGAGACCGACAGCGGTCCGAACGACAGCACCGGGCCCGCCCACCCCGGCGGCGGTGCCGGCTGCGGCGGCTCGGCCAGGACCACCAGGCGGCCGGACCGG
>DASRJN010000270.1:0-4756 GCA_035649455.1 Acidimicrobiales bacterium | reverse complement strand
CCGTACCGCCAACCCCATGACCCTCCCCGTCTCGGGGACCGGCTCGGCGGGGATGGAGGCCGCGTTCGTCAACCTGGTGCGCCCCGGCGACCCGGTGGTGATCGGCGTGAACGGCGTGTTCGGCGCCCGCATGGCCGACGTTGCCGCCCGCTGCGGCGCCGAGGTGGTGGCGGTCGAGGTCCCGTGGGGCCGGCCGGTCGAGCCCGAGGCGCTGCTGAGCGCCCACCCCTCACCCACCATCATCGCGGTGGTGCATGCCGAGACCTCCACGGGGGTGCGCTCCGACATCGCCCCGCTGGGCGCGGGCAAGGGCGACGCCCTGCTGCTGGTCGACTGCGTCACCAGCCTCGGCGGCATCGAGGTCGACATCGACGGCTGGGGCGTGGACGTGGCCTACGCGGGCACGCAGAAGTGCCTGGGCGTGCCGCCCGGGCTGGCCCCGCTGACCGTCAGCGAGCGCGCCCGTGAGCGCCTGGTCGAGCGCAGCCCGAGCTGGTACCTCGACCTGCGCATGATCGGTCGCTACACCGGCCCCGCCACCGGGGCGCGGGTGTACCACCACACCGCGCCGGTCTCGATGATCCAGTCGTTGAACGCCGGCCTCGGTGCCCTGCTGGACGAAGGGCTCGACGCCGCCATCGCCCGGCACGAGGAGTGCGGCCGCCTCCTGCAGGCCGGGCTGGAGGCGCTGGGCTGCGAGCTGTTCGCGGCCGAGGGCCACCGGCTGCCCGAGCTGACGGCGGTGTGGGTGCCCGAGGGCACCGACGATGCCAAGGCCCGGTCCACGCTGCTCGACCGCTACGGCATCGAGATCGGCGGCGGGCTGGGCGAGTTCGCGGGCCGGGTGTGGCGCATCGGCTGCATGGGGCACACCGCCCGGCCCCGGAACGTCACGCTGCTGTTGGGCGCGCTGGCGGAGGTCATCGACGGTCCATGAACGTGCTCAATGGCCGCCGCGTGAGGCTCCGGCCGCTCGTATCGTCCGACTTCCCGACGTGGCAGGAGGTGCGGCGCCGCAACGCCGGGTGGCTGACGCCGTGGGAGCCCGCCCGCAACCCGAACCTGCCCGACGTGGTCGAGTCCAGCGAGGCGTTCGCCATGCGCTGCTCGGCCCGGGAGCGCGAGCGCCAGCTCGGGACCGGCTTCGGCTTCGGGATCTTCGTGCCCGACGCCGGCGGCCCGCGGCACGGCGACCGCTTCTGCGGAGAGATCAACCTGTCCTCGGTGCAACGGGGGCCGTTCCAGTCTGCCTACGTCGGCTACTGGATCGACCAGGGCCAGGCGGGCCACGGCTACATGCCGGAGGCGGTCGTGCTGCTGGCCCGGTTCGCCTTCGAGCAGGTCCATCTGCACCGCATCCAGATCTCGATCATCCCCCGCAACCACCGCAGCCGCCGGGTGGTGGAGAAGCTCAAGCTGCGGGACGAGGGCGTGGCCCTGCGCTACCTGGAGATCAACGGGGTGTGGGAAGACCACCTGCGCTACGCGTTCACCATCGAGGAATGGCAGGACCGCAAGGACGAGCTGACCCGCGAGTGGCTGGCGTGAGGCTCACCGGCCGCGGCGCCGCCGGCGTCGCGCTCGCTCTCGCCGTCGCGCTCGCGGCGTGCTCCGGCGACGATGCGGGCGACACGCCCGCGGGCAGCCAGGAAGCGACGACGACCACCATGAACACCGGCGGCATCGACGTGGCCGCGCCGGAGGGCTGGTCGGCCGTGCCGGTGCCGGATCTGGGCATGGGCCTGGCCGTGCCACCGGGCTGGGAGATCACGCTCCTGTCGCCTGACGGGCTGAACAGCCTGGCCCGCTCGTCACCGGCAGTGCCCGACTTCCAGAACCTGGCCCATGCGGCCGCGTCCGCGGGCGGCGTGCTCTACGCCGCGGGACAGGACGACGCCGGCGGGATCAGCGACCTCGTGGTGCGAGCCACGCCGCAGGCGGGCGTGTCCACGGCCGACCAGCTGGCCACCGCCGCCCAGGTGATCGCGGCCAACGCCGGGACGGACCCGGCTGCCGTGCATATGGTCGACGGGGCGGAGTACCCCACCGCGCTGGTCCCGTTCACGGTGGGCGGCGGCGCCCCCGGATCGGAGGGTTCGGCCCAGGCCACCAACGTGGTGGTGGCGGGCCCGCGGGACATCCTCTGGGAGATCACGGTGACCAGCGACGACGCCACCTCCCACGACCAGCTGGTCGAGGCGATCCGGCAGACGCTGACGTTCAAGGCCGCGACGTGATCTTGCGCTGCAGCGCGGCCAGCCGCTCCGCGAACGCCGGCTGGTTGATCGACCACACCTGAGGCTCGAGCTCGCAGTCGACCGCGGCTTCGTGGTCGTCCAGGTTGCGCACCGCGACCATCGTCGCCTTGACCCGCTCGACCAGGTCCCGGGGCGCGGCGGCGGCCACGGCGGCGAGCCCGTGGGCGTGGACGAGCAGGTCGGCGTCGTCCACGCACGACCACGCCAGCCCGGCGCGCTCGGCCGCCTCGCCGTCCAGGACCCGGCCGAACAGCACCATGGCCGCCGCCACCTGCGGGCCGACGAGGCGCTGCAGCATCCAGGTGTGTCCGCCTCCCGGGTGCAGGCCGAGCTGCAGGAACCGGGTGTCGAAGCGGGCCGATCGCCCGGCCACGATCACGTCGCACACCAGGGCCAGGTTGACGCCCGCACCGACGGCGGCGCCGTTGACCGCGGCGATGCTCGGGAGCGGCGAGCGGCCCACCCGCAGGAAGCCCTCGTAGATCCGGCGTAGGCCCTCGCGCTGGCTGGCGCCGAGGTGGGAGAGGTCGGCCCCGGCACAGAACGCGGGGGCGGTCCCGGTCACGATCAGCGCGCCCACGTCGGGGTCGGCCTCGGCCGCGTCGAGGGCTTCCTCGATCTCCTCGACCATGGCGAGCGTGAGCGCGTTGCGCCGGTCGGGGGCGTCGAGCGTGACGACGGCGACGCCGTCGCGGATGTCGGTGAGCACCTCGGCCATGGGCCGAAGTCTGACACGGCCATGGCAACGAACCTTGATGTGTCGACCGAAGTGCGGTTTTGTTACGGTCCGGTGTCGAACCGAAGCACATCCGCCACACAGTCTGGGGATTCGTCGTGACGAGGAGCCTCCCCCGCTCCCGAGCCGTACGCCTGCTGGCCGCCGCCGCCGTCATCGCCGGTGGGTCACTGCTGGCCCCCGCGCGCGGTGAGGCTCGCCTCGGCCAGGAGCCGCCGCGCACCGAGAACGACGACGTCGGCCCGACCCCGGCCGAGGGCCCGTTCGACGGGGTGCTGCGCTCCGACGCCAGCCCCGAGGACGTGGTGACCACCCTGGACAGCTTGGAGGCCAGCGTGCGCACCGAGGTGGCCGCGGTCACCGCGGCCCAGGTGGCGCTCGACGGGGCCAAGGCCGAGGTGGACGGAGCCAAGGCGGCCATGGACGAGACCCAGGCCCGCATCGACGAGCTGACCGCGCAGAGCGACGCGGTGGTGGTGGACGCCTTCATGAACCCGCCGTCCGTGTCCGCCCTCGACGTGCTCGAGGCCGAGACGATGATGGACGCCACCGTGAAGCAGTCCATCCTCGACCGCCAGGCCGACTCCGATGCCGCAACGTTGGCCCAGCTGGAGCAGGCCCAGGCCCAGCTCGACACCGAGCGCGCCGCCCGTGACCAGGCGGTGGCCGCGGCCGAAGCCAAGGCGGCTGAGGCCGATGCGGCGCTGGTCGACCTCACCGCGGCCCAGTCCGACGCGTCGCGCTTCGTCCTGGCGGTGCAGGAGGGGGTGGCCGGCGGGCTGTCCGAGGCCGCGGCGCTCGACTCGGTCGACCCCGCCACCGCCGATCGCCTCCGCCAGCGCCAGGCCGAGGTGGCGGGCAAGCTCGACGAGGTCGTGGCGGCGCGCCAGCAGCGTGAGGCCGAGGCGGCGCTCCGTCAGGCCATGGAGCAGGCCGCCGCCCAGGCGGCAGCGGCCGCCGCCCGCCGCAGCGCCCCCGTCCCGCGCCGAACGCCGACGGGCGCGTCCGGCGGGCTGGGCACGGTCTCCTGCCCGGGAGGCGGCTCGATCACCATGGCTGCGTCCATCACCGGTGACCTCCAGGACATGCTGGACGCCGCCTCGGCCGCCGGCTTCAGCCTGTGCGGCGGCGGCTACCGCGACCCGGCCGAGCAGGTGGCGGTCCGCCGGTCCAACTGCGGCACCAGCTACTACGCCATCTACCAGGCGCCCGCCTCGGCCTGCTCTCCGCCCACGGCCCCGCCGGGCACATCCCAGCACGAGCAGGGCCTGGCCGTCGACATCACCTCCGGCGGCGGGACGATCAGCCGCGGGAGCGGCGCCTTCAACTGGCTGAAGGCCAACGCCGCGGGCTACGGCTTCTACAACCTGCCTGCCGAGCCCTGGCACTGGTCGACCACCGGCAACTGAGGCTGCAACGAAACGGCCGGCTGCGGCGACTTGGAAGGCTGTGAGGGAGCTGAACACCGAGCCCGCGCTCGCCATCGAGCAGGTCTACGCGGACCAGCGCCTGCCGCTCGTTCGCCTGGCGTACCTGTTGACAGGGTCGTCGGACCACGCGGAGGACATCGTGCAGACCGCATTCGCGGCCGCGCACGGGCGCTGGGCGGGGCTCGATGATCCGCTCGCCTACCTGCGCCGCGTGGTGGTCAACCGGGCCCACGACCTCCATCGCCGGCGCTACCGGCGCCGGCCGACGCCCGAGCTCGCGGTCACCCACCAGCCCGAGATCGACGAGACGTGGGCCGAGATCCAGCGCCTGC
>DASRJN010000269.1:0-6239 GCA_035649455.1 Acidimicrobiales bacterium | reverse complement strand
CGGTCGATCACGCCGTCGCGCAGCCCCTCGGCGAACACGAGCTCGAACGGGCGGACGAGGTCGTCCCGCATCTCCTGCGGGTAGCCGTCCGGGAGCTTGAAGTCGAACAGGTACCCGAGCTTGATCGGCTCGGCCGTGCTCTCGTATGACACGTCACCCCCCATGGCCAGTGCACCGGCGCCTACAAACCTGACATTTGTTCCGCAAGCCTAGCAATCAGCCGTCATCCTCGCCGAGGTAGGCGTCGATCATGCGGGCGAGCCCGTCGGTCACCGCGGGATCGTCGGTCAGGGGACCGGCCACCGCGGCGCGGGCCGCGGTGCGGAGGTCGAGGCCTTCGGCGACGATGCGGCCGGCGGCGATCAGGACGCGGGTCGACGCCACCTCGCGCAGGCCCGCGGTCTCCAGGCGCCGGATGGCCTGCCCCAACTGCACGAGCCGGGCCGCGGTCTGAGGGTCGGTGCCGGCCTCGTGGGCGACCACCTTCTCCTCGATGTCGGGCGGCGGGAAGTCGAGCTCGATGGCGACCATCCGTTGCCGGGTCGAGTCCTTCAGGTCCTTGAGCACGCTCTGGTAGCCGGGGTTGTAGGACACCACGAGGCAGAACCCGGGCGCGGCGTCGAGGGTCACCCCCAAACGGTCGATGGGGAGCTGGCGGCGGTGGTCGCTGAGCGGGTGCAGCACCACGGTCGTGTCCTGGCGCGCCTCCACGATCTCATCGAGGTAACAGATGGCGCCTTCCCGCACGGCCCGGGTGAGGGGCCCGTCGGCCCAGCGGGTGTCGCCGCCCTGGAGCAGGTAGCGCCCGACCAGGTCGGCGGTGGTGAGGTCGTCGTGGCAGGCGACGGTGACGAGCGGCCGCCCGAGCGCCACGGCCATGGCTTCCACGAAGCGGGTCTTGCCGCAGCCGGTCGGTCCCTTCAGCAGGATGGGCAGGCCCTGCCGGAACGCGGCCCGGAAGACCTGCTCCTCGTGGCCCACCGGGACGTAGTACGGGCCGGCGGTGTCGTTCACCTCGTGCTCCCCTCGATCCGCAGGCGCGCCCGGGCCCGCTCCCTGGGCTGCGACAGCCGCCGCTGGGCCTCGGCCCGGCGCAGCGCCGACCGGAACAGCGGCCCCACCGTCACCGGCAGGGCGCCGGCGTGCGGCAGGGCGGCATGGGCCGCGGTGCCGAACACCCGCCGCAGGGCGCGGATGTCGGTGCCGGCGGCGATGCTGAGGCACAGGCAGGCGGTGCCCCGGCGCCGCGCCTCGGACAGCGCCCGCCGCGCGTCCGCCTCGCCATAGGCGCCCCCGTAGCCGTGGTCGTAGGCGAACCCGTCGGACAGCACCACCAGGAGTCGCCGCGGCGTGCCTCCCTCGGCCTCCAGCACCGACGCCCCGTGGCGGATGGCGGCCCCGAGGCGCGTGTAGGCCGCCGGCTCCAGCCCCGCCAGGCGCCCGAGCGCGCGGGCGTCGAGCCGGTCGCCGAAGCGCTTCACCGGCAGGACCTGCACGGCCTGCCGCCCGAGCGACCGGAACCCGTACAGCGCCACGCGGTCGCCCAGGTCGTGCAGGGCCAGCGTCAGCGCAGCTGCGGCGGCCCGCTGGTGCTCGTGGACCCGCGCCCCGGTGGGGCTCGGCTCGCCCGCCGACCCCGAGACGTCCAGCAGGACGAGGACGGACAGGTCCCGCCGGCCCCGCACGGTGTCGATGTAGACCGCCTCGTCCGGCGCCGATCCGGCCGCCAGCTCCACCCGCGCCTCGACCACGGCGTCTATGTCGATGTCGTCGCCGTCGGGCTGGCGCCGCCGGCGCTCGAGCTCCAGGCCCAGGCGCGCCAGCGGGCGGCGCAACGCCTGGGTGTCCGGCGGCACGAGGGGCTCGCGCCCCTCGCCCTCGGGCTCGACCTCGCCGACGGTGCACCAGCCGGCCCGGTAGCGCCGGGCATGCACGTTCCACTCCGGGTAGACCGCCCCCCGCCCGCGCCCGGCCTCCGGGTCGTCCGGCAGCGCTCCGGTGGCCGCCGACAGGGCCGCACGGTGGGCGACGCGGCGGCCGGTCGTGGCCCGGTGGGTCGGCGTGTCAGCCCCCGGCTCGCCACCACCTGCCCGGCCTCGCTCGCTCCCCAGCAGCCTCCGCAGGAGCCGCCCGGCCGCGCCCCCGCCCCCGACGGGGTTGAACAGGTCGAACCCGGACCCGCCGTCGCGGTCCTCGTCGTCCTCCAGCTCCCGCAGCACCTGCTCGCTCTCCCGCCGGGGAACGTGCTCGCCCTCCCCGTCGCCGGTGCCGGTGATCGGGGCGGGCCGGACCTGCTGGGGCCGGATGGCGCCGAAGATCTCGGGCGGCTCCGGGATGGCTTCGCGTCCGGCCGCCAGCACCAGCGACGCCGAGGGCGAGCCGGAGCGTGCCGCGATCGCGCGATCGATGACGCCCCGGACCGCCAGCGGCAGCACCGCCTCCTGCGCGGCCAGCGCCCGGTGGGCCTCGATGCCCAGATAGCGCCGCCCGGTGGGGCCGCGCCGGCCGATCCGGCGCAGCACGTCCGGCGCGAGGCTCCCCGCGGCCAGCAAGCACGCCTGCACGGCCGCCGCCCGGACCTGGTCCCGCGCGCTCGCCTCGCCGTCCACGAACACGATGGCCCCGTCGGTCCATGGCGGCTCGCCCGGCTCGACCGCGGCCACCTCGACCGTCCGCCCGGCGATGGCCGACGCGAGGAGCCCGAGCTGATCGACGGTCATCGCTCGCCTCTCCCTCGCTGCGGACCTAATGGTTGTTCGCAACGGCACCGTAGCCCGAAGTACCGTCCCGCCGATGCTCGACTTCGCGGACCAGGTGGTCGTGGTGACCGGGGCCGGCCGGGGGCTGGGCCGGCTCTATGCCCTGGAGCTGGCCCGCCGGGGCGCGGCCGTGGTCGTGAACGACGTGGGCGGCACCATGGGTGGCGACGGGTCCGACCCCGCGGTCGCAGCCCAGGTCGTGGCCGAGATCGAGGCGGGCGGCGGCCAGGCGGCGGCGTCGCACGACTCGGTCGCCTCGCCCGAGGGCGGCCGCGCCATCGTCGACACCGCGCTCAGCGGCTTCGGGAGGCTCGACGCCGTGGTGAGCAACGCCGGCATCTTCCAGACCCTGCCCTTCGAGGAGCTGTCGCCGGAGGACTGGCGGCGCATGATCGACGTGCACCTGCACGGCGGCTTCCACCTCGCCCAGCCCGCGTTCACCGCCATGCGCCGGCAGGGCTCGGGCCGGTTCGTGTTCGTGGCCTCGTCGGCCGGGCTGTTCGGCCAGCCGCACTCCGCCCACTACGCGGCGGCCAAGGCGGGCCTAGTGGGCCTGGCCAACGTGATCGCCATCGAGGGCGCGGAGCACGGGATCCTCGCCAACACGGTCCTGCCCTTCGGCACCACCCGCATGGTCACCGAGACGATCGGTGACATCGAGTCGGAGTTCCTGCGGGCCATCGAGCCGGCATTGGTCGTGCCGCTGGTGGTCTACCTGGCCAGCCGGGCCTGCACCGTCACCCACCACAACTACTCCGCCTGCGCCGGCCGCTACGCCCGCGCCTTCGTCGGGCTGGCCGAGGGCTGGCTGGCCCCGTCCGGGACCGCGCCGACGGCGGAGGACATCGCCGCCCATTGGGACGCGGTGTCCGCCACCGACCCCTACACCGTGCCCACGTCGATCTTCGACGAGGTCGCCGACATCTGCCGACGCCTGGGGATCAGCGCCTGACCATCGCGCCGCGCAGCACGGTGTCGCGGGCGAGGGCCTGAGCGCCCCAGGGCCCGGCGTGGAGGATCACGTTCTCGGGGGTGAGGATCAGCTCGTACAGCGAGCGGGTGCGGGACAGCAGCGAGCCGCCCTCGACGCGGAGCTCGCGCGCCCGCTCGCCCGCCGCCAGCAGGTCCTGGAGCTGGCGCAGCTGGCGCGGGAACGACAGGCCCAGGTCGACCGAGCTGGGCGGGGACTGGCGCAGCCAGGCCAGCTGGATCATGAACTCCTCGCTGAAGCGGCTGAGCACGTTGATGTTGAGCCACATCAGGGCGTCGAGCTGCTCGAGCGGAGACGCTGACGAAGCCACCACCTCGTCCCATCCCGCGGCGACGTTCCCCGAGTAGGCCTGCATGATGTCGACGAGCAGGTCGTCCTTGGAGCCGAACAGCCGGTAGACAGTGCCGGTGCTCATGCCGGAGACGCGGGCGATGTCCCGCATGGTGGTGGCCTCGAAGCCGCGCCGGCCGAACTCGGCGCGAGCGACCGCCCGCAGGTAGGCGGCCCGGTCGTCGTCTTCGCGGTCGTCCCAGCCCGCGATGACTGCCCGGGCGGCTTGCATGGCGGGGGAACGGTCCAGCGCCCCCTTGGTCGGCACCTTGACGGCGACTCCGTGCAGCAGCACCCGGCACTTCTGGGCGGGCAACTGCTGGGCGTGGCTCCGGTGGAACACGCCGACGCCGACATGCAGCATGCTCTGGCAGATCCGCTCCGCCAGGAGCGGAAGGTCGATCCCCGAGCGCAACTCGCCGGCGGTGCGCCCGGCCTGGAGGATCTCGGCCATGGCGGCGTCGATGGCCGTCGGAGCCTGCAACGCCAGGTCGACCAGCTCGTCGCCGGCCCCGGTGGGCGGCTCGTACAGCGTGAGCAGCAGGGCGGCCCGGTGGCGGACGGCACAGGCCGCGATGGCCTGGCCCAGCTCGATCACGCGGTCCTCGACTGGGCGCTGGTCCGGCTCGTGCAGGGAGTCGAAGGCCTCCTTGGCCACCTGGTCGAGCTCGTCGCGGTAGCGCCGGACCAGCTCGACGATGATCGCTTCCTTGGACTCGAAGTGGTGGTAGAGGCTGCCGGGCAGGATGCCGCACCGGTCCGCGATCTCCCGCAGCGAGGTGCGCAGGCCCGACGACGCGAACAGCGCCGCCGCGGTCTCCAGGATCTCCTCCCGGCGGGCGCTGTCGCTGGTCATCGGGACAAACGTTAGTGACCGCGGGCGACATCCCCCCGGCATCGGGTCTGACCAAACATTCGTTCCGCATGGCCACTAGAGTGACGGGGCATGAGCGACGAGACGGAGATCCCCGCCGGCATCGCCGACATGATGACGCCCGACCTCGCGCGCCACCCGCAGCCGATGTACCGGGACCTGGTGGCGGCGGCTCCGGCCTTGCGGGTCGACGGGGTCGGTGTCATCGCATGCTCGCGTGCCGCGGTGGACGAAGTGCTGCGGCAGCCGGGCGTGTTCTCGTCGAGCACGGAGGCCATCGACCTCAAGGCCCGCCGCCCACTGATCCCGCTCCAGATCGACCCGCCGGCCCAGCGCAAGTTCCGCAAGATCCTCGACCCGCTGTTCAGCCCGCAGCGGATGCGGCCGCTGGAGGAGCCCATCGCCGCCCTGGTCAACGAGCTGATCGACGGCTTCGTCGACGAGGAGGAGATCGACTTCACCCAGCAGTTCTCCATCCCGTTCCCCTCCCGGGTGTTCCTCACCATGTTCGGCCTGCCCATCGAGGAGCTGCCGCGGTTCCTGAGGATGAAGGACGGCATCATCCGCCCCGACCATGTGGTCGGCCACGAGCGGGGCCATCCCGAGACCGACGCCCACCAGCAGGCGACGGCCGACTCGATCTACGAGTACTTCGAAGGGCTGCTCGACGAGCGGGCCGCCGTACGGCGCGACGACCTGCTGAGCCAGTTCCTCGACGCCGAGATCGACGGCGACCGCCTCGGCCGGGACGACATCCTCGACATCTGCTTCCTGTTCCTGATCGCCGGCCTCGACACGGTGTCGGCCTCGCTCGACTGCTTCTTCGGCCACCTGGCGGACCACCCCGAGGACCGGCGCCGGCTGGTCGCCGCCCCCGACGGCATAGCCGCGATGGTGGAGGAGCTGCTGCGCTGGGAGACCCCGGTGATGGGCGCGGCCCGGGTCGCCACCTGCGATGCCGAGGTGGGCGGGCAGCCGGTGGGCGCCGGCGAGCAGGTCATGGTCCTCCTGGGCGCGGCCAACCTCGACGACCGCGAGACGCCGGACGCCGGGACCGTGCTCTGGGACCGCGAGGCCAACCGCCACCTGGCCTTCGGTGGCGGGGTCCACCGCTGCCTCGGCTCGCACCTGGCTCGGGTCGAGCTGCGGGTGGCCCTGCGCGAGTGGCACCGCCGCATCCCCGACTACCGGGTGAAGCCGGGCGTGCTGCTCGACTACACGCCGGGCATCCGGTCGCTGGACAGCTTCCCCATGGTGCTGCGGCAGTCGCGCTAGAGCCCCTCGA
>DASRJN010000268.1:0-2166 GCA_035649455.1 Acidimicrobiales bacterium | reverse complement strand
GCCGCGGCCACCAGCGCCGCGTCCTGGATGCGCACGCCGTGGTGGACCTCGTAGCGCTCCTTGAGACCGCGCAGGATGGCGATGGTGTCGTCGACCGACGGCGGCCCCACGTACACCTGCTGGAACCGGCGCTCCAGGGCCGCGTCCTTCTCGATGTGCTTGCGGTACTCGTCGAGCGTGGTGGCACCGATCATGCGCAGCTGGCCGCGGGCCAGGAGCGGCTTGAGCATGTTGCCGGCGTCCATGGCGCCCTCGGCCGCGCCCGCGCCGACCACGGTGTGGAGCTCGTCGATGAAGGTGATGATCTCGCCCTCGGCGTCGGTGATCTCCTTGAGCACCGCCTTGAGCCGCTCCTCGAACTCGCCCCGGTACTTCGACCCGGCCACCATGGAGCCGAGGTCGAGCGCCACCACCCGCTTGTTCTTGAGCGTCTCGGGGACGTCACCCTCGACGATGCGGCTGGCCAGGCCCTCGACGATGGCGGTCTTGCCGACGCCGGGCTCGCCGATGAGCACCGGGTTGTTCTTCGTGCGCCGGGACAGCACCTGGATGACCCGGCGGATCTCCTCGTCGCGCCCGATGACGGGGTCGAGCTTGCCCTGGCGGGCCACGTCGGTGAGGTCGCGGCCGTAACGCTCCAGCGCCTGGTACTGCTCCTCGGGGTTCTGGGACGTGACCCGGTGGCTGCCCCGCACCGCCTGCATGGCGGCCAGCACGTCCTCCCGGGACACGTCGAGCCGGTCGGCCAGCGCCAACAGCAGGTGCTCGGTGGACAGGTACTCGTCGTGCAGCTCGTTGCGCGCCGCGTCGGCGTCGTCGAAGACCTGGTTGAGCGCCCGGGACAGGCGCGCCTCGCTGCCATAGGCCCGCGGCAGCTTGGCCAGCTCCTCGTTGAGCTGGTTGCGCAGCGGCAGCGGCTCCTTGCCCAGCCGCTGGAGCATGGGCAGGACGATGCCCTCACCCTGGCCCAGCAGGGCCAGCAGCAGGTGGTCGGGGGTGACCTCGGGGTTCGACGCCTGCTTGGCCGCGTCGACGGCCGAGCTGAAAGCTTCCTGGACCTTGAGGGTCCACCGGTTCGGTTCGAGCGCCATGCGGAGATACTACCTCCGACTAAGAAAAGTTGATAGTCACACGCTCAAGTTCTAACGGTCCGGGCGCCGCCGGCGGGCGTCGAAGACGGCCGCCGCCTGGCGGATGGGGACCAGCTCGCGGCGGTACTGGCGGTGAGCCTCGGCCAGCTCGGCGCGTAGCCGGGCCACCTCGGCCTCCAGCTCCAGCACCCGCTGCACGCCATAGAGGTTGAGGCCCTCGTTGGTCAGCTCCTGGATACGTCGGAGCTGCGCGATGTCGGCGTCGCTGTAGCGGCGGCTGCCGCCAACGGTGCGCGCCGGGTCGACCAACCCCTTGCGCTCGTAGATCCGCAGGGTCTGCGGATGGACCCCGGCCAGCTCCGCGGCCACCGAGATCACATATACGGCTCTCGTCGGTTCACGGCCGTCGCCACGCATCGCTCTCATCCTTCCTCGATCCCGAGATGCGCTCGGGGTGATCTGCCGTCGTTGGCCGCCGCCAGCGCCTCGACGGCCTTGCGCTCGTCGTCGGTCAGCTTCTTGGGAACCGCCACCTCGACCGTCACCAGCAGGTCGCCGGTCTTGCGGGACTTGGGTACCCCCTTGCCCTTGACCCGAAGCGTGCGGCCCGAGCGGGTGCCCGCGGGGATGCGCACCTTCACCGAGCCGCCGTCGAGCGTGGGGACCCGCACGTCCGCCCCGAGCACGGCCTCGGGGAACGTGACCGGCACGGTGAGCGTGAGGTCGTCGCCCCGCCGCCCGAACAGCCGGTGCGGGGTGACCCGAGTGGTGACGTACAGGTCGCCGGCCGGACCGCCGTTGCGGCCGGGACCGCCCCGGCCCCGCAGCCGGATGCGCTGGCCGTCGGCCACGCCGGCGGGGATGCGCACCTTGACCTCCCGGGGCCGGTGCTCGATGCCGCTGCCCCGGCAGGTGGGGCAGGGGTCGTCGATGATGAAGCCCCGGCCCGCGCACGCAGGGCACGGCTGGGAGAAGCTGAAGAAGCCCTGGTTGTCGTCGAGCACCCCGCGGCCGTCGCACTGAACGCACGTGCGCGGCGTGGTGCCGGGCTTGGCTCCGGTGCCCATGCAGGTCG
>DASRJN010000267.1:0-7771 GCA_035649455.1 Acidimicrobiales bacterium | reverse complement strand
CGCCGACGATCGGGGGTTCGTGCCCCTGCGCTACACCAATCCGCTGCCGTTCGGGCGCGAGTGGTTCGGGGCGGTGAAGGCCGGCCGGCTGGTAGGGGCCGACGTGGTGGCACGGGGCTGGTACTTCCGGGGGCCCGGCCCCGTGGTCGAGGTCCGCGACCTGAGGGTCCTGACGCCGCCGGAGCCGCGGCGCCTGCCCGGCCGGGTGCGGGCCTGGGGCTGGATCAGCTCGCTGGTCCTCTCGGGCGTCGTGTTCGCCATCGGCCTCGTCCTGCTGGCGGCCCAGGCCGCTTAGCTAGTAGGCGATAGCTAGTAGGCGATCAGCACCGCGGCCACGCCGGCCACGCCCAGGCCTGCCCGCTGGATCGGGCTGAGCCGCTCGCCCAGCACGTAGCGGGCGAGCAGCACCGTGCCCGCGGGGTACAGGGCGGTGAGCACGGCGACGACCGACATCAGCCCGTGGTCGAGGGCCAGCAGGTAGAAGACGTTGGCGCTGGCGTCGAGGACGCCGCAGGCCACGATGGCGCCGATCGCGCCCCGGGGTGGCGCGGCGGCCGTGATCCGGGCCGCGCCCAGCCCCGCGAACAAGGAGATCGAGGCGGCCCGGGCACCGACGAGCGGCCAGATGCCGGCACCGTCGCCGGCCGAGCCCACGACCACGAAGAACAGGCCGAAGGCCAGGCCCGCCCCGACCGCCAGGGCCAACGCCTGCCAGTGGACCGGCTGGGCCCGGTCCCGCGAGGGGTCGCGGGAGACCAGCGCGATGGCACCCAACGCCAGGGCGATGCCCGCGAGCGCGGCGGGCGTCGGGCGCTCACCGGCCACCAGCCCGGCGACCACGGGCACGGCCGCCGACAGCAGGGCCGCGATCGGGGCCACCACGCTCATCGTCCCGACGGCCAGGCCCCGGTAGAACAGGGCCACGCCCACGCCGCCCAGCAGGCCGGACGCGGCGCCGATGGCCAGCACGCGGGGCGAGGGCTCGCCGGCGACCAGGGGAGCGGCCGCCAGCAGGAGCGCCAGGCCCACGACGTGCGACCACAGCACCACCACCGTGGGGGATTCACGCCGGGCGGCCATGCCGCCGAAGAAGTCACCCACGCCGTAGGCCACGGCGGCACTGAGTGCGAGCAACGCAGCCATGGGAACCCTCCTCCGGTGTTGCATAGTGACCGACCGGAACAGTCTAGGACACCACCCCCGCCACCGGTCCAGCGAATTGCACCAGGCGGATCACTATCCTGACCGCATGCCGCCTCCCGAGGCCGTGGCCGCCGCCGTGGCCCGCAACACCCGCCGCCTGCGTACCGAGCGCGGCTGGAGCCTCGACCAGCTGGCGCAGCGCAGCGGGGTGAGCAAGGGCATGCTCGTCCACCTCGAGCAGGCCCGGACCAACCCGAGCCTGGGCACGCTGTGCAAGGTGGCCGAGACGCTGGGCGTCTCGCTGGCGGGGCTGATCGAGACGGACGAGGTGCCCGAGGTGCAGGTGATCGGGCCCGACGAGGTCGTCCGGCTGTGGGAGAGCGAGGCCGGCAGCGTGGGCGAGCTGCTGGTGGGCTCGGACGAGCGCGACCACATCGAGCTGTGGACGTGGCGACTCGCCCCGCACGACACCCACGGCTCCGAGGCCCACGCCGGCGGCACGCGCGAGATGGTGGCGGTGCTGTCGGGCACGCTCACCCTGGGGGTGGCGGGCACGGATCACCTCATCCCGGCCGGCGGGGCGGCCATGTACCCGGCCGACCAGGACCACTCATACCGGAACGACGGTGCCGAGCCGGTCGACCTGGTCATGGTGGTGCTCCAGCCGGACGCCGACCTGGACCAGTGGCGGGCGGCGCGGACCGCGCCGGGTTCGACCGCTTGACCGGCGAGTCAATACAGTCGCCCACATGGACCTCAATGGGATCTCTGCGATCGTCACCGGGGGCGCGTCCGGTCTCGGGGCCGCCACCGCCACGGCCCTCGCCGGGCGGGGCGCCCTCGTCGTGCTCGCCGACCTCGACCGCCAGGCCGACAAGGGCGAGGCGCTCGCCAAGGAGATCGGCGGCCTGTTCGTGGCCACCGACGTCACCGACACCGACCAGATCGTGGCCGCGGTCGAAGCGGCCAAGGACATGGGCCCGCTGCGTGCCCTCGTCACCGCGGCCGGCATCGGCTGGGCCACCCGCACCATCGGCAAGGACGGCCAGTACGCGTCGGCCCACGACCTCGGGATCTTCAAGAAAGTGCTCGACATCAACCTGGTCGGCACGTTCGACTGCATCCGGCTGGCAGCCACCGCCATGTCCCAGACCGAGCCGCTGGGCGACGGCGAGCGGGGCGCCATCGTGACCGTGGCGTCGGTGGCCGCCTTCGACGGCCAGATCGGCCAGGCCAGCTACTCGGCCTCCAAGGGCGGCGTGGTGGGCATGACGCTGCCGGTGGCCCGGGACCTGTCGGCGGTGGGCGTGCGGGTCAACTGCATCGCCCCCGGCCTCATCGACACGCCCATCTACGGCAGCGGCGAAGGCAGCGAGCAGTTCAAGGAGCGCCTCAAGCGCGACGTGCTGTTCCCCAAGCGACTGGGCACCGCGGGCGAGTTCGCGGGCATGGCCGTGGAGCTGCTGGCCAACAGCTACATGAACGCGGAGGTCATCCGCGTCGACGGTGGCGTGCGCATGCAGCCCAAGTGACGAACGCGTCCTAGAGTGAGCCTCCGGTGTCTGGGATGGGGGTAGCAGCTGCACGGAGCTCAATGCGTGCGCCCGCCGCGACGCCCGGCGGGACTGTGCGCCGCGGGCGCGGAGCCGGGGCGTACTGACGATGGAGGCCATGCCACCGGCCTGGCGTGATTACACCGGTCCCGTGTCGCTCGCCGACGGCCCGCCCCCAGTCGTCGCCACCAACCGCTCCGACACCGTCGCGGTCGTGGCGGCGGTGGTCGCTGCTGGCCTGGGGGCGGCCCTGCTCACCACAGCCCAGCCGACCGGCCTCGACGCCGCCGACGCGTTCTGGAGCCTGGTGCTCGGCGCGGTGGTGGCCGTCTTCGGCGCCACCGCCCGCCGCTGGACCTGGTTCCTGCCCGCGGGCGCAGCCGCGGTGCTCGGCGGTGATCGGGTGGCCATGGCCTGCGCGGCGGTGGCCATAGCCATCGCCTTCGTATCGGTGCTCCGCGACACCCGCGGCCGCGCCTGGGGCGCGCTGGCGTGCGGCGTGGGGGTGATCGCCCTGCTGCGGGTGGACCCCGTCGGCTTCCACGGGCTGTCCGCTCTGGTGACCGGGGTCGCGGTCGCGCCGATCCTGGTGTCGGGCTACAACCATGCGGACCGCCGGGCGCAGGCCCTCACCCGCAAGCTCGCGCTGCTGGCGACTGTGGTGATCGGGCTGATGCTGGCCGGGGCCGCGCTGGGGGCCTTCTCGGCGATGGACTCGCTGGTCGACGGCGCCCGCGCCATCGACGGGGGCCTGGAGGCGGCCCACCAGGCCGACGGCGACGCTGCGGCCACCCAGCTCTCACGGGCGGCCCGGTCGCTGGCGTCCGCCGATTCGACGCTGTCGAGCTGGTTCGTGGCGCCGGCCAGGACGCTGCCCATCGTGGGGCCCAACCTCAGCGCCGTGGGAGAGCTCTCCGCCGAGGGCAGTGAGGTGGCCGACGTGACCTCGCGGGCCGCCACCGAGGCGGACATCGACACCTTGACCTTCGTGGGCGGGCGCCTCGATCCCGTGGCGGTGGGGAACATGGCCCCGCCCCTGAGGTCCGTCAAGGCGGCGCTCGACCGGATGGACGCCACGCTCGACGACGTGCGCTCGCCGTGGCTCTTGGGTCCGTTGGTGAGCCGCATCGACCGCCTCGCAGCCCAGGTCGCCGAGGCTCAGCCCGAGGCGGACGCGGCGATGACCGCCGTCGACGTGGGGCCCACGCTGCTGGGGTCGGGGGGGTCGGCACGCTACCTGGTGCTGTTCACCACGCCGGTCGAAGCCCGGGGCCGGACCGGCTTCCCCGGCAACTACGCCGAGCTGCTGGTGACCGACGGGAAGCTGTCCATGCCCCGCTTCGGTCGCATCGCGGAGCTGGAGCAGGGCGGCGCGCCGCCCGGACAGCGCGTGATCACGGAGCCCGAGGACTACCTGGCCCGCTACGGCCGCTTCGACGTGGGTGGCACGTGGCAGAACATCACCATGTCCCCTGACTTCGGGACGATCGCGTCCGTCGCCGCGCAGCTCTATCCCCAGTCGGGAGGCCAGCCCGTCAACGGTGTGCTGAGCGTCGATCCCGAGGGGCTGGCGGCGGTCATGCACTTCACGGGCGCCATCGACGTGCCCGGGCTGCCCGAGCAGCTCACCCAGGACAACACCGCCCGATTCCTGATGCTCGACCAGTACGTGCAGTTCGCGGACCAGACGCAGCGGCGCGTCGACCTGTTGGAGACCGTGGCCCGCACCACGTTCGACCGCCTCACCTCGGCCGATCTCGGCAGCCCCCGCGAGGTCAGCGACGTGCTCGACCCGGCGGTCGACGGCGGCCACATCCAGTTCGCGGCCGTCGACCCCGACATCGCGCGGCAGCTGGTCGACTCGGGCGTGACCGGCCGCATGCCGCCGTTCGACCGGAGTGACGATCTGGTCACGGTGACCACAGCCAACGCCGGCGGCTCCAAGATCGACCTGTTCCTCCACCGCACCGAGCAGTACAGCGTGCGGTGGGACCCGGAGACCGGCCAGGTGTCCTCGACGCTCAAGGTGACGCTGGAGAACACCGCGCCGGCCAGCGGCCTGCCCAACTACGTGATCGGCAACCTGGTCGGCCTGCCCCGCGGGACGAACCGCTCGTTCGTGTCGATCTACAGCCCCTTCGACCTGGCTGCGTCGCGGGTGGGGGGCCAGCCGGCGCCCGTGCAGTCCGAGCGCGAGGCCGCCTACCACGTCTATTCGACTTTCGTCGACATACCGCCGGGCGCCTCGGTCGACATCGAGCTGGACCTGACCGGCTCGCTGGAGGGCCGCGACTACCGGCTGGAGCTGCCGGCCCAGCCGTTCGCGACGGCCGACGCGATGGCCGTCACGGTCCAGACCACCGGCGGCGAAGAGATCGTGAGCCGGCAGGCCGAGGTCGCGGGCGACACGGCGACGTGGCTCACCACGCTCGACGTCGGGCGCGTGTTGACGGTGGCTGCGCCCGGCTGACCACCGGTTGACCCGGCGCACCTCAGTTGCTCTGTGGTAAACCGCCGGGTAACACCGTGTCATCGGGGGCGCCTGCCGGGGCGGCGCTTAGGGGGAGAGCATGAGGATGCGTCTGGTGGCCGTCGCGGCTGCGGTAGCGGCTGCGCTCGTCGTCGCGGGCGGCGCGCCGGCCGGCGCTCAGACCTACCCACCCCCGCAGGCATCGCTGACGGTCGACGATGTCACGCCGGCTCCGGGCCAGGCCATCACTGTGACCATGAGCGGCTGCCGGCCGGACACGTTCGCCCTCTTCGGCGTGGACGTGATCCTGCTCGGGTCCGGCCGGGTGGGTAGCGACGGCGTGGCCCGGGCCAGCATCACGATCCCTGCGGCGCTGCCCCCCGGACCCCACACGGTGTCGGGCTTCTGCCTCGGCGCCAACGGGCTGCCGCTGTTCCTGCGCACGACCATCGACGTCACCCGGGCCGGCCCGCCGCCCAGCACTCCGCCGCCCGCGGGCGGCAGCGGCAGCGGGGGAAGTGGGTCTGGCATGGGCCGCGTGGGTCCCCGCCGTCCCCGCGGTCCGGTCCCGTCGCCGGACGCGCTGGCCGCGCCCACGCTTCCGGCCGACGCGCCCGTGCTGTTCGAGGACGCGGCCGAGGCCAACGGCGTCCCCGCGGGCGGCGACCCGGTGGCCACGGCGACCCCGGCCCACGCCGGTTCGGCCGACATCGGGCTGTTCTCCACGATGGCCCGCGTGGGCCTGGGCCTGGCCGCCATCTTCGGCGTGCCGGTGGCCCTGGCCTTCAGCCGCCGTCCCCCGCGGGCGGCGCCCCGGCCCGCGTAGCCCGCTTCCCTACCCACGTCGGGTGGTCGGCCAGGGCCAGCAGTTGCTCGTCGCCCGACGAGTCGCCGTAGGCCCACAGCTCGACATCGGCGTCGGGGCCGTGGCGTTGGGCGACCCACGCCCGCAGCCGGGACACCTTCTCCGGCCCGCGGGTGTTCAGCCCGCCCACCACTTCGCCGGTGAGCAGGCCGTCGGCGCCCACGACCAGCTCGACGGCGAGGGCGGCGTCGAGCCCGAGGCGCTCGGCCAGCGGCCGGAGGTAAGCACCGAGGGAGGCCGACACCAGCACGGTGGCGTGGCCCTCCGCCTGATGCCACCGCAGCCGGTCCAGCAGCTCTGGTCGCAGCCCGGCCTCCAGCGACGCCACGTAGGCCTCCCCCAGGGCCGCCAGCCGGTCCCCCCGCTCGCCGCGGAACAGGTGCGCGATCAGCGTGAGCTTGTAGGCGTCGCGGTCGCGCACCTGCGGGATGGCCCTGGCCGCGGCCACCAGAACCCGAGGCGTGCCACGCACCCGGCGCAGGAACGGGAGCAGCGTGTCGCGTGCCGACAGCGTGCCGTCGAAGTCGAAGGCGGCGACGCCCGGCCGCCGTCCGGGCCCGGTCAGCGGCCCAGCACGGCCCGCAGCGCGGCCGTGATCTCGGTGTGGGCGTAGCCGTAGCCCGCAGCGACCAGCACGTCGGGCCGCACCCGCTGGCTGGCGAACAGCAGCCCGTCGGCCATCTCCCGCCCCAGCAGCAGGCGGGGCGCGAAGGCGGGCACCGGGATGGCCGCCGGGCGGTGCAGCACCGCGCCGAGGGCCTGGGCCAGCTCGGCGTTGGTGACCGGCTCGGGCGCCACCAGGTTTACCGGCCCCGACATGTCCTCCCGGTCGACGAGGAAGCGGATGGCGCCTACCTCGTCGGCGAGGGTCACCCAGCTCATCCACTGCCGGCCCGACCCGATGCGCCCGCCCACGAAGAAGCGGAACGGCAGCGCCATGCGCGGCAGGATGCCGCCGTGGCCGGCCAGCACCAGGCCGCTGCGCAGGAACACCGTGCGGATGCCGGCCTCGGCCGCCGGCGCTGCCGCCCCTTCCCAGTCCGCCACCAGCCGGGCGAGGAAGTCGTCCCCGGGCGCCGACACCTCGGTGAGCACGTCGTCGTCCCGGTTGCCGTAGAAGCCGATGGCCGACCCCGACAGCAGGACCATCGGGGGCCGGTCGAGCCCGGCCAGCGTGCGGGCGAGCAGGTCGGTGCCGTGGGTGCGGCTGTCGTGGAGCTCCCGCTTGCGGTCCTCGGACCAGCGCTTGTCGCCGATGCCCGCTCCGGCCAGGTGCACTACCGCGTCCACGCCCTCCAGGGCGGCGGCGTCGATCGTTCCCGCCGCCGGGTCCCAGCGCACCGCCGCCGGGTCGTCCGGGGCGCGGCGCACCAGCGGCCGCACCCTGTGCCCGTCGAGCCGTAGCGACTCGGCCAGGGCGCGGCCGATCAGCCCGCTGGCGCCGGTGATCGCGACCTGCATGTCCCCCTCCTAATCGTCACGAGGCCTGGGTACGGTACGCCGGTGCCTGGTTTGATCAAGGAGTTCAAGGACTTCATCTCGCGCGGCAACGTCGTGGACCTGGCGGTGGCCGTGGTGATCGGCGCCGCCTTCACCGCCGTGGTGTCCGCCTTCGTGGCCGGTCTCATCACCCCGCTGATCGGCATGATCGGCGGTACGGAGTTCCGGAAGATGGACTTCACCATCAACGGGAGCACGTTCGAGGTGGGCATCGTCATCAATGCGCTGATCACGTTCCTC
>DASRJN010000266.1:0-5768 GCA_035649455.1 Acidimicrobiales bacterium | reverse complement strand
CGTGGTGGGCCTCGAGGTCCTGATCGACACCGGCGCCCTCGAGCGGATGGACGACGACTCCGTGGGATCGCTGGCCGATCTCGGCATCACGCTGGACGACTCCCAGAAGGCGGCCCTGGCCGACGGTCTGCACGAGTGCGGCGACCTGAGGGCCATGTTGCGGGACGGGCTGGCCGCGGACGGGTCGATCCCACCCGACGGGGCGGCGTGCATCGTCGATCACCTCGACGACGCGACCATCGACACCCTGTTCGTGACCAGCATCGTCGGAGGGGAGGCGGCGCTCGACGCCGACCCCGAGCTGTTCGACACCTTGGCCCAGGCCACCGTCGACTGCGTGCAGGCCGGCGTGGACGTCGGCTAGACGGCCTAGCGGGCTTCGCGGGCCGGACCGGCGCGGCTGAAACGGGTGTCGGGTGGGTCGAGCGCCCAGGCGGTGCCGGCGCCCCATTCGTCGTCGTAGACGACCTCCCGTAGCGGCAGGCGGCGGACCGGCCCGTGGCGGCCCTCGGGGACGCCCAGGGTGATGGTGGCCGCGATCACGACCTCGTCGGGGATGGCGAGGACCTTGCGCAGCTCGTCCTCGACGAAGCTGTGCCACATGGACAGCACCCCGCCGTAGCCCAGGGCCCGGGCGGCCAGCAGCAGGTTCTGGCAGGCCGGGTAGACCGACCCGCCCTCGGAGATGTGCGGCCGGCGCCAGCGCTGGATGCAGGCCAGGACCACGACCGGGGTCTGCTCGAAGCGGTCGACGAAGACCTGCATGGCCCGGGCGGCGCGGGCCTTGGGCGACACCGGGTCGGCGCCCGATCCCTTGTCGAAGTCGTGGTCCGTGCGCTTGGCGCCCCAGCCCTCCCGGAAGGCCCGGCCCAGGATGGCCTTGGCCTCGCGCGCCTTGGGACCGTCCCGTAGGACGAGGAAGCGGGTGGGCTGGCGGTTGGAGCCCGACGGCGCCCGGGTGGCGTGCCACAGCAGCGTGGCCAGGTCTTCGTCGGGGATGGGGTCGGGCCGGTACCGGCGGATGGCGCGGGTGGTGGCGATGCCGTCGAGCAGGTCCATCGGTTCCTTCCTATCAATCGACGGGGGTGACCACGGCACGGCCCCGCAGCTCGCCCCGGGCCAGGGCCTCGTAGGCCTCCGCCACGCGGGCCAGCGGGAAGACGTCGACCTCGCTGCGAATGCGGCCCGCCTCGGCCAGCGCCACCACCGCCTCCACGTCGGCGATGTTCGAGCCCTGGAACGTGAACACCTCGCCGTCGCGCGGCAGCGTGCCGAACCACGGCCGCCGCAGCCGCCCGCCCGCCGCGCCCACCAACCCGAAGGCGCCGTAGGGACGGACCGCGGCCAGGCCCGCCAGGATCGTGTCGTCGCTGCCCACCAGGTCGAGCACGGCGGCGGCCGAGCCGGGGGCCACCGCGTCGCCCACGGCCGGGACCGCCTCGTGCGCGCCCAGGTCGAGCGCGACGGCCCGGCGGGCGGGATTGGGGTCGACGGCCACCACCCGGGCCGGGCTCAGCGCCCGCAGCAGCTGCACGGCGAAGCCGCCCAGCCCGCCTGCGCCGATCACCACCGCGGTCGCATCGCCACCGTCCAGGCGAGACAGGACCCGGGCGACCGCGTGGTGGGAGGTCGCCCCGGCGTCGGTCAGCGGACCGGCCACGAGCGGGTCCAGGCCCGACAGCCGGACCAGGCCCCGGGGCGCGGGAGCGACCACGTAGCGGGCCAGGCCCCCGTCCCGGCCGTAGCCCCGGCCGGCCAGGCCGTTCGGGCAGGCGCTGTCCTGCCCCCGCCGGCAGGCCGGGCAGGTCCCGCAGGAAGCGGGCGACACCAACGCGACCCCCTCACCCACCGCGAACCCCGAGACGCCGGGACCGAGGGCGGCGATGCGCCCGCCCACCTCGTGGCCCAGCGTGAACGGCAGCGACCAGCCCAGCGCCTCGGCGATCTCCGCGGGCATGGCCGCCATGTCCACGTCCGAATGGCACAGGCCGTTGCCCACCACTTCGACCAGCACTTCGCCCGGACCCGGTTCGGGCACCGGCGCGGTGCTGAGCCGGGGCGGCTGGCCCCAGCTCACGATCCGGTAGGCGGTCATGGTCTCCCCCACGACGGTCATGCTGTCAGAGGTCGGCGGCGATCCGCCGGTGCAAGCGATCGTCAAGCGGGCGGTGAGCGCCGTGGGAGATAACGGAGTCGACATCGCCGCCTCTGCTGGAGGAGATCCCATGAGACTCGGCGTCGCCCTCGCCCAGGCCGGTTGCCTGGCCGACCCGGCGTCGGTGCGTTCGGCTGCCGCAGGCGCCGAGCAGGTCGGCTACTCGTCGATCTGGGTGGTCGACCGCGTGTCCGATCCCGATTCCGTCCTGGACCCGATCACCGTGCTGGCCTACGCCGCGGCCGTCACCGATCGAGTGCGGCTGGGAACGAGCGTGCTGGTCGCCCCCTGGTACCAGCCGGTGCTGCTGGCCCGATCGCTGGCCTCGCTCGACCTGCTGAGCGACGGCCGGCTGACCATCGGGTTGGGCCTCGGCGCCTCACCCGAGGAGTACAAGGCCGTCGGCGTCCCCCACGCCGAGCGCGGCCGGCGGCTGGAGGAGGCGCTCGACGTGCTCGACGCCGCCTGGGCCGCCGCCCCCGACCCCCGGGACCGGCCCCCGGTGCTGCTGGCCGGCACTTCGGCCGACGGGCTCGACCGGGTCGCCCGGCGCGCCGACGGCTGGAACCCGCAGGGCGTGCCCGTCGACCGCCTCGGCGCGCTGTGGACCACGGTTCGCCACCTGGCCGTGAGCCACGGCCGCGACCCCGATGGGCTGGAGCTGGTGGTGCGGGCCAACGTCACCCTCAGCGACGAGCCGCTCCCCCCGGGGCGCCCGTCGTATCACGGCACCGTCGATCAGGTGGCGGACGACCTCCGTGCCACCCGCGCCGCCGGGGCCCATGAGGTGATCCTCGGCCTGGACGGCGACCACTGCCTCCACGAGGTCCTCGAATACTTCGCGGCCCTGGCCGAGGCCATCGACCTCACGGGGTGAGCAGGCGCTCGGCCGTGGCGTGCACGCGGCGGGCGATGGCGTGGGCGCCGCCCGCGCTGGCACGCTCGGTGGCCCGAGCCAGCAGGTCCTCGGCCCCGGGCTCGCCGGCGGCGTGGCGGAAGCGGGCGTCGGCCTCCAGGACCAGCGGCTCGGCGAAGCGCTCGCCGTAGGTCTCCAGCTCCTTGTAGGCCGACGTGACCGCCTTGGCCGCCGCGTCCAGGCGCCCGGCGCCGGCCAGGCCCGCGGCCCGGGCGGCCTTGTAGACCACCACGCCGGTCCGGCCGCCCGCCTCCACGAAGCGATCGATGGCCACCTCCAGGGCGGCCAGCCCCTCGTCGTAGCGGCCCTGCTCGATCAGCGCGGCGGCCAGGTAGCCCTGCAGGCCACGGCCCCAGAAGCTGAACGTCGACTCGGGGTCGGCCTCGATGCCCTTGCGGGCGGCCCGCTCGGCCCACTCGAAGCGCCCGGTGGTGAGCGCCCCCGCGGCCGAGAACATCTGCACCAGCGACACGGCATAGCGGTCGGGCGCCAGCGCGGCCAGCTCCTCGAACGCGGTCTCGGCCTCGGCGGCGGAGTCCAGCGCTCCGGTCAGCACCTGCAGGTAGCGGCTGAAGGGGTGGGGCAGCAGCAGGACCTCCAGGTCGAGGCCCAGCGTCATGGCCGGGACCGGCACGTCCGCCCCCGCCACCACCGCCTCGTCCAGCAGCGTGCTGGCCTCGCCCACCTCGCCCCGGTGCCAGCGCGAGATGCCCAGCGCGGCCAGGCCGGTGACCCGGGCCAGCGGCACGGTGGAGCCGGTGCCCAGCTCGTGGAGCTGGAGGGCGACGGCGTCGGAGCGGTCGAAGTCGCACATGGTGTCGTAGGCCGCCCACTCGGTCCACAGCAGGCGGGCCAGGGCGTCGACCTGCTCGGCCCGGCGGGCCAGCTCCTTGGCTCGGCGCAGGTGCGGGGACTGGGCCACGCTGGCGTAGCCGTGCACCGAGCGCTGGATCGACAGCAACCGGCAGGACGTGACCAGCTCGGCGTCCCGGTCCGAGGCCGTGGACCCCGCGGTGCGCCGGAGCTGCGCCGCCCGGGCCAGCAGGCCCTCGGCCGACTCGAACGCGAAGCGCCGCACGGCCACCTCGGCCGCGTGCTCCAGCGCTTCGGCCGCCCGCTGGCCCACGCCCAGCGGCGCCGCGGCCCACAGGTGCTCGGCCAGGATCTCCGCCGCGTCGTCCAGTCCCCCGGACCGCTCGTCCAGGGCGTCGGCCACCGCCAGGTGGATCCGGGCCCGGCGCAGGGCGGACACGTCGTCGGCCACCACCTCGCGCACGAGCGCGTGGGCGAACCGGAACGTCGTGGGCCGGTCGGGCAGCGGGGCCATGAGCCGGTGCACCACCGCCGGCTCGATGGCGTCGAGCACGCCGTCCAGGCCGTTGCCCGCCGCCGTGGTGAGCAGGTCGACGTCCACGTCCCGGCCGATGACCGCGGCCACCTGTAGGACCGGCACGGTGGTGTCGGGCAGCAGCGCGATCCGGCGCCGGACCACGTCCCGCACCCCGGAGGGCACGTCGCCGCCCACGGCCACGGCCACCAGCGGATCGGCCTCGTCCCGCTCGGCCTGGAGCAGCCGGGCCAGCTCGGTGGCGAAGAACGGGTTGCCCTCGGCCCGCTGCTGGATGGCGGCGGTCACCGCGGGCTCGACCTCGCGCCCGGTGGCCGAGGCCACGAGCTCGGCCGTCGCCCCCAGCGACAGGCCCCGCAGCAGGATCCGCCGGGTGGCCGGGACCCGCGACAGCGACGCCAGCGTCTCCACCACCGCGTCGTTGCGGCCGACCTCGAGCTGGCGGACCGTACAGGCCAGCAGGACGGGCGAGTCGACCAGCTGGCCCGACAGATAGGCCAGCAGCTCCAGGGAGGCCAGGTCGGCCCACTGGATGTCGTCCAGCACGACCACCACCGGGCGCTCGGCGGCGGCGCTGCGGACCAGCGCGGTGACGGCGTCGAAGAGCAGGTAGCGGGTGCGGTCGCTGCCGGTCCCGGCGGACCCGTTGGCGCCGGTGGACGAGGCCAGCGCCCGCAGCTCGGGCCCGATCTCGAGCCCGGCGGGCGGCTCGGCCACGAGGGCCCGCAGGGGCGGCAGCCAGGGCCAGAACGCAGGGGCGGCACCGCCCTCGAACGCCCGGCCCCACAGCACGGTCATCCCGCGGGCCGTGGCCTCGGCGCCCAGCTCCTCCAGCAGGCGGGTCTTGCCGATGCCGGGCTCGCCCTCGACCAGGACGATGCGGGGCGCGGCCCGGGACTCGTCCAGCGCGGCCAGCACCTGGCGCAGCTCGGCGTCCCGTCCCACCAGCCGGGCTCCCGGCGCCAGCGACGGCGCCGCGGCGATGACCGCGGCGGTGTCGGGCACGGGCGCGGGCGCGGCTTCGGGCGTGGCCGCCGGCACGACCGGCACCTCGCCGGCCGGGCGGGGCAGGTCCAGCGCCGGGTCCTGGGTGAGGATGGCCGTCTCCAGCTCGACCAGCGGGCGGCCGGGGTCGATGCCCAGCTGGTTGCGCAGGGTGCGGCGGGCGTCGTCCAGGATGCGCAGCGCCTCGGCCTGGCGGCCGGACCGGTACAGGGCCAGCGCCATGTGGTGGCGCAGCTGCTCCCGGAGCGGGTGGGCGGCCACCAGCTCGCCCAGCTCACCCACGACCGCGGCGTGGCGACCCAGGCGCAGGTCCGCGTCGACGCGGTCCTCGGTCGCCACCAGCT
>DASRJN010000265.1:0-17461 GCA_035649455.1 Acidimicrobiales bacterium | reverse complement strand
TAGGGAGTCGACAGGACCTCGAGGGGCACTCAAGGAAGGGTACGCACGGGGTGTGACAGTCAGGAGGGATGAGGCTCCGCCGCTGTCTCGCTCACCGCGCCGCCGCGGGTCGCCTCCAGCGGGACCTCGCCCGCGATGCGCGGCACCTCGATGCCGACGGTCACCGTCCCGTGCTCGGCCTCCCACCGGATGACGTTGTATGCCGCGGCGTAGAGCACCAGCCGGCCGGCCAGCGCCAGCCAGGCCAGGATGGCGAAGACGGTCCCGAGCGATCCGTAGAGAGCCGAAGCCGAGGCCACGGCCCGGGGCACGTAGATCGTGCCGAGCAGCTTGAGCAGCTCGAGGCCCACGCCTCCCACGATCGCTCCCGGCAGGTGGGCGGACCAGGGCAGCGGCACGTGGGTCAGCGTCCGGAACATCCACAGGAACAGCACGATGTCGAGGCCGAGGCCGAGGACCACGGTGGGGACGACGGCCGGTCCGGGAAGCTCGTGCGCCACCGGGCCCAGCGACAGCGACAACAGGAACAGCGCACCCGCCCCCACCAGCCACGCCAGCCCGACGAGCTTGGTCATCATGCCCCGGCCCTTCACCTGCCAGGTGGCGTCGAGGGCCTGCTCGAGGGTGCCCACGATGCCCAGACCGCCCCAGAGCAGGCCGAGGAAGCCGATCACAGAGGCGGCCCGCCGGCTCTGCTCCGCCTTGTCGATCACGTTCAGGACATCCTCGGCCGCCCTCCCGGTCAGGCCCAGGCTCTCGATCACCCTGTCGGGGAAGTCGGTCTGGCCCGAGGCCACGAACCCGACCACCGCGATGCCCACCAGCAGCAGGGGGAACAGCGACAGGAAGCCCGCCAGCGCGATCGACGACGAGAGCGGCCCGCCGCCGACGTCGCCCACCCGCCGGTGCACGGCCAGGGGCGTGCGCAGCCAGGGAAAGCGCTCACACAGGCGGTCCAACACGGGGCTGCTCCTCGCTGCGCTGCCGGGCGCAGGGCACATCCTTCCACTACCCCGCAGCGGGTAGGTTGCGCAGGTGATTCCCGACGGCATCGACCCTGCGCGCATCCCCGCCCACGTCGCCGTGGTCATGGACGGCAACGGGCGCTGGGCCGAGAGCCGGGGCCTGCCCCGCACCGAGGGGCACACCAGGGGGGAGGAAGCGCTGTTCGACGCCGTCGAGGGCGCCTTGGAGCTGGGCATCGAGTGGCTGACCGTCTACGCGTTCTCCACCGAGAACTGGCGGCGGCCGGCCGACGAGGTCCGGTTCCTGATGGGGTTCAACGAGACCCTGCTGCTGCGCCGGCGGGACGAGCTGCACGCCAAGAACGTCCGCGTGCGCTACATCGGCCGGCGCGACTGGCGCGTGCCCCGGCGGGTCCAGCGCAACATCGACGAAGCCGTCGAGATGACGAGCAAGAACCGGCGGATGACGCTCAACTTGGCGTTCAACTACGGCGGGCGGGCCGAGATCGTCGACGCGGTGCGCTCGCTGGTGGCGACGGGCATCGCCGCCGACAAGATCACCGAGAAGCGGCTGCGCGAGCACCTGTACGCCCCCGACATGCCCGATCCCGAGATGATGATCCGCACCTCGGGCGAGTACCGCATCTCAAACTTCCTGCTGTGGGAGCTGGCGTACAGCGAGCTGGTCTTCATGGACGTGCTGTGGCCGGACTTCCGCCGGGAGCACCTGTTCGACGCCGTGCGCGAGTTCCAGAGCCGCAGCCGGCGCTTCGGGGGCGTGGCCGCCCGATGACCGCGGGAGCCTGAGCCGGGCCGTGCCGCTCTACCACGACCGGGGCGTGGTGCTGCGCACGCACAAGCTGGGCGAGGCCGACCGCATCGTGTCGTTCCTCACCCGGGACCACGGCAAGGTGCGGGCGGTGGCCAAGGGCGTGCGCAAGACCAAGAGCCGCTTCGGCGGCCGGCTCGAGCCTCCGAGCCACGTCGAGCTGTTGCTGTACGAGGGGCGCGGCGAGCTCGACATCGTGTCGCAGGCCGAGACGATCGACCACTTCCGCCCGCTGCGGGACGACCTCGACCGGCTGTCCCGGGCCGTATACATGCTGGAGGCGGCGGACCAGCTGGCATTGGAGCGCCAGCCCCACCGGCGGCTGTACGAGATGCTGGTGGGGGCGCTGCGCACACTGTCGGACCAGGACGCCCCGCTGGTGGTGCCCGGGTTCTTCCTCAAGGCACTGGCGCTCGAGGGCTTCCGACCCCAGGTCGAGGCCTGCGTCGAGTGCGGCAGCGAGGGCCCGCTGGTGTCATGGGCGCTGGAGGAGGGCGGGCTGCGCTGCGCGGCCCACCGCCAGGGCCCGGCGCTGTCCCCGGACGCGGTGGTGGTGCTGCAGGACATGCTCGGCGGGCGGCTCGGGCGGGCGCTCGACGAGCGGCGACCCCCGGTGGTGTCGGAGGTGGACCACCTCGTGGTGCGGGCGCTGGAGACCCACCTGGAGCGGCGGCTCCGGTCGGTCAACGCCCTCCACCGGGGCTGACGGGTCAGAGGGGCCGCCACTCCTTGGTGGAGTCGTCCCAGCCCAGCCACTGGCAGCGGTTCGGCTCCCAGAGGATGTAGGTGTTGCGGGCCGCGTCCCACTGCGGCTCGTAGCCGGTGCCGGCCTGCTGCTGCGGCGGCCCGGCTGCGCTCGGGGCGCTGGGGGTCGGCTGGCCGGATGGCGGGGCGCCCGTGCCGGACGGAGCGGATTCGCCGGGGGCCGCGGAGCCTCGGGCGGGCTCGCCGGACGGGGTCGAGCCCGAGGGGGGCTCGCCGGACGGGGGCGAGGTACCGGTGCCGGAGGGCGGGCCGGACGACGGTGCGCCGGTGCCGGAGGGCGGGCCGGACGAGGTGGAGGTCCCGGAGGGCGGGCCGGACGACGCTGCGCCGGTGCCGGAAGAGGCGGGGCCGCCGGAGGAGGCGGGGGCGGTGGGCCGGCTGGTGCTCCCGACTGCGCCCAGGGGGATGGCGCCCCCGGGGGCGGGGGACTCGCCGGACGGGGTGGGCGACGAGGCCGGGCCGCCGCCCGGGGTGGGCCAGCCGCCCGAAGGGGTGGCGCCGCCCGACGGGGTCGACGGCGGGCCCCACGGGGATCCCTGGGGGGTCGGCGCGCTCCACGGTTGGCCGGGGACGCCGGAGCCCGGAGGCGCGGCAGAGCCCGGCGGGGGAGTCGGGGCGCCCCACGCGCCGGGGGCGGGCTGGTCCCACGGGGCCCCGCCCGGCTGTCCGGGCTGGCCGGGCCGGCCCTGGCCTCCGGGTGGGGGATAGCCGCCGGGGATGCCGTAGCCGGCCGCGTACGCGGTGGTGAGGCCCGGGACGAGGACCGGCCGGCCCATGTCCGCCTTGCCGATCACGAAGGTCTTGGCCGCCATGTCGCCCACCCGGCGGTGTCCCTTGCTGGTGAAGGCGGTGGCCGGCGCGACCAGAGGTATGACATAGGGCGCGGCGTCGACGATCCAGAGCACCGACCGGGCCAGGGCCTTGCCGATGCCGGGGGCCTGGCCCTGCTCGTCCACGCACCGGACGCCCATGATGCCCTTGCCCGGCGTGAAGCCCTTGAGCCCCTGCAGCAGCCCGGGGATCAGCAGGAAGTACGCGATCGTCACCAGCGATGCCACCAGGGCGTCGGTGCCGTCGATGTAGTACGCGCGGTCGCCGACCTCGGTGCAGGCGGCCACCTCGCTGCTCTTCATCAGCTGCTCGCACGCTTCGCCGTAGTCGAAGTTGCCGGGCACCTCTTCGTACAGCGCGAACGGGCTGAGGGGCGTCGGCCCGAAGAACGAGGCCACCAGGAAGAACAGCAGCAGGTCGATGATCCAGGCGATGCTGCGACGGCCCATGACGGCCGTCGGATCAGCCGGCGACGCCACCGGGTACGGGCTGGCGGCCGGCGGATACTGGTAGGCGGTCACGGGCGTTCGTTCTAGCACCGCCCACGCACCGTCGTGCCCCTCCCCCCGCCTTATCGGGTTCGGGGGTCTTGCCGGCGGTCCGTACACTGGAGAGCCATGTCCGAGGCCCCCGCTCCCGCCGTGTCAGACCTGTTCGACAAGGTCGTGAACCTGTGCAAGCGGCGCGGTTTCGTGTTCCCCTCGGCCGAGATCTACGGCGGCTTCCGCTCGACCTACGACTACGGGCCGGTGGGCGTGCTGCTGCTGCGCAACGTCAAGGACGCCTGGTGGCGCTCGATGGTGCAACTGCGTCACGACATCGTCGGCCTCGACGCCGCCATCCTCTCGCCCCCGGCCGTCTGGGAGGCGTCGGGCCATCTCAAGAACTTCACCGACCCGCTGGTGGACTGCAAGGTGTGCCGCGAGCGGTTCCGCCTGGACCGGCTCGACGACCCTGAGGTCTGCCCCAACTGCGGGTCCAAGCACAGCTTCACCGAGGCCCGGCAGTTCAACCTCATGTTCAAGACCTACGCCGGCCCGGTGGAGGGCGCCGGCGCCGAGGTCTACCTGCGGCCGGAGACGGCGCAGGGCATGTTCACCAACTTCAAGAACGTGCTGGAGACCTCGCGCAAGCGGCCGCCGTTCGGCATCGCCCAGATCGGCAAGTCGTTCCGCAACGAGATCACGACCGGCAACTTCGTCTTCCGCACCCGCGAGTTCGAGCAGATGGAGATGGAGTACTTCGTGCCGCCGGACGAGAGCCCGCGCTGGTACGAGTACTGGTGCGCCGAGCGGCTGGCCTGGTACCACGACCTGGGCATCCCCGAGCACATGCTGCGGCTGCGGGCGCATGACGAGGACGAGCTGTCGCACTACTCGATCGGCACGAGCGACGTGGAGTTCCTGTTCCCGTGGGGCTGGGACGAGCTCGAAGGCATCGCCAACCGCACGGACTACGACCTCACGCAGCACGCGTCCCACTCGGGCGAGCGGCTGGAGTACTTCGACCAGGCCGCCGGCGTGCGCTACGTGCCCCACGTGATCGAGCCGGCCGCGGGGGCCACGCGCACCGCCATGGCCTTCCTCATGGCCGCCTACGACGAGGAAGCGGTGGCTCGCGAAGGGCAGGGCCAGGGCGAGGTGCGCACGGTGCTGCGCTTCCATCACCGGATCGCGCCCTACAAGGTGGCGGTGCTGCCCCTGTCGAAGAAGCCCGAGCTGTCGGCCCCGGCCAACGACGTGCTGGCCCAGCTGCAGCCCCACTACATGTGCGACTACGACGAGACCCAGGCGATCGGCCGGCGCTACCGCCGCCAGGACGAGCTGGGCACGCCGTTCTGCGTCACGATCGACTTCGACACGCTCAACGACCACGCGGTGACCGTGCGGGACCGCGACACGATGGCGCAGGACCGGGTGCCCATGGCCGGGCTCCTCGACCACCTGCGGGCGCGCCTGGACGCCTAGCGAAGGGCCGGGAGCGGCCGGTCAGCCCGCGGTGCGGTGGGTCACGGCGTCGAGCGCGGCGTCCAGCTCGGCCGCGACCTCGGCCGGCGCGCGGTCGGCGTCCACTGTGACCAGCGTGCCCCGCCGGTCGTAGTGGTCGAGCAGCGGAGCCGTCTGGCCGTGGTAGACGCGCAGGCGGTGCTCGATGACCTCGGGGTCGGCGTCGTCGGCCCGGCCCTCGTCCCGGGCGGCCAGCCGCTGCCGGGCCACGTCGTCGGACAGGGCCAGGTGGAGCACGACGTCCACATCGCCCACCCGGTCGGCCTGGGGCACCGTGCGGGGGAAGCCGTCCAGCACGAAGCCGCCCGCGGCAGACGCGTCGGCCAGCGCCCGGTCGACGACTTCGAGCGTGAGGTCATCGGGGACCAGCTCGCCGTCCTCGAGGTAGGGCTTCACCCGGGCGCCGAGCTCGGTGCCGGCCGCGGCTTCGGCGCGAAGCAGGTCGCCGGTGGACAGATAGGGGACGCCGAGGCGCTCCGCCAGGCGGGGCCCCTGCGTGCCCTTGCCGGAGCCGGGCGCGCCGAGCAGCACGATCCGCACCACCCCAGCATCACAGACGCGCGCCCGGGTGTCGCCCGGGCACGGACGGCGGCGGCTGGGTGGGTATGCGGCGCGCTCACGGACGTGCGGCCGGGTGTCGCTCGGGCACGGACCGCGCAGGCGGTCGGCCGGCCAGGCGGCGCGCTCACAGACGCGCGCCCGGGACCGTCTAGTCGACGGCCGGGCTCACCCGTCGTCGCCCGGGCGCCAGGAGCGGTCGCGCTTGCGCTCGCCCGTGCGGCGCTTGTCCTCGAGGCGGGACTCCCGGGCCCGGCGGGACGGCCGGGTGGGGCGGCGGGGCGGGGTGGGGACCGAGGCGCGGTCGATCAGGCCGGCGAGCCGGTCCCGGGCGAGGCTGCGGTTGCGCCATTGCGAGCGCGACTCCTCGGCCTTGACCCGCACGACCTCGCCCAGCACGGCCCGTGCCCGGATCGCTCCCGGCCCCAGCAGGGCGTTGAGGTCGGCGACGAGCACGACCGCCGAGGCGGTCACGTTGCGGTGCTGGCCGCCCGGCCCCGACCCTCGGGCGAAGCGCTCCTCGATGGCCGCGGCGGGCAGCGTCAGGCCGCGGGGGGTGGTGAGGTCGCCGCCACCGTCGTTCGGGGCCATGGCTCCAGCCTGCCTCTTCCGGCCCTCACGGGAGCAGCATTCGGCCCAGGCGGCGCCCCGCCACCCGCAGGCCGAACCAGCCCATGGCGACCAGATAGGCCGCGTGCAGCAGCAGGATCGGGGAGGGGGAGCCCAGCACCAGCGCCCGCTCGATGGCGACGCCCTGGTAGAGCGGGCTGACGCGCACCACCCACTCCAGGACGGGCGGGTACTGGTCGAGCGGGAAGAAGGTGGCCGAGAACAGGAACAGCGGGACGATGGCCAGCCCCACGTAGTCGAAATCGAAGAACGAGCGCATGTAGGTGGTGAGGCCCAGGCCGGCCCCCGCGAACGCGAACCCGATGAGCGCGGCCCCCGGGATCGACAGCACGGCCCACGGCGACGGTGCCAGCCCCATGGCCCACATGGTCAGGAAGAAGGCAGTGGCCTGCAGCAAGCCCCGCAGCAGCGCCCACGACAGCTCGCCCCGGGCCACGTCGTCGACCGTGAGCGGGGTGGCCAGCATGCCGTCGTAGGTGTGGGCGTACTTGTACTTGGCGAAGAAGTTGAACGTGGTGTCGAAGATGCACCCGTTCATGGCCGCCACCGCCATCATGGCCGGGGCCACGTACTGGTCGTAGTCGACCAGCGTGCCGTCGGGCCCCGGGAGCTGGCCCACGAGCGCGCCCACGCCGATGCCGATGGAGAACAGGTAGAAGGCCGGCTCGAAGAACCCGCTGATGAACGCGGGCCACATCCGCAGGTACGAGCGCGTGTTGCGCTCGACGACCCGCATGGCTCGGCGGCTGCCCACGAGGGCCAGCGCCGTCATGGCGCCAGCTTGTCCTGGAAGGCCCGGACGCCGTACCAGCAGCCGCCGGCGATGCACGCCGACAGGAACCCGATGTGCACTAGCGCGGCACCGAGGCTGAGCGACCCGGTGGTGGCCCCGCGGCACAGCTCGACCGCGTGCCACAGCGGGGTGATGCGGGCGATCGGCTCGAGCCAGTTCGGCAGCTGGTCCACCGGGAAGAACGTGCCCGAGAACAGGAACATGGGCACGACCACCAGCCGGAACACGATGGGGAACGGGATGTCGGTGTCCTGCACGGCCGAGAACGCGCACAGGGGCGCGGCGAAGGCCAGCGCGCCCAGCGTCGCCGCCGGGATGGCGAGGACCCCCCAGGGGGACGGCACCGCCCCGAGCAGCGCGGCGACCACCATGAAGAGGGTGCAGTTGAACATGATGCGCAGGCCGATCCAGGCGACGTAGCCGCCGTAGACCTGGCCCGGCGTGAGCGGGGTGGCGGCCGCCGCGTGGAACGTGCGCATCCACTTGAGCCCCACCATGATCGGCCACAGCGAGTCACCGGAGGCCGACTGGAGCGCGGTGGCGGCCAGGATGCCGGGAGCCACGAACACCAGGTACTCGAGCCCCTGCACCGACCGCTGGTTGTCGTCGACCAGGCTGCCGAGCCCGATGCCCAGGGCCCCGAGGAACAGCAACGGGATCAGCACGCCGGACAGCACCGCGGTGTGCCAGAACCGCCGCCAGATCCTGACCTCGCGCTCGGTGACCCGCAGCAGGGGCACGGCGTCGGCCAGCGTGGCCAGCGTGTCACTCATCGAGGGTTCGCCCGGTGAGGAGGAGGAAGACGTCCTCCAACGAGCTGCGCCGCACCAGCACCGAGTCGGGGTGGAGGCCCTGCGCGCTGAGCCGGGCCGCGGTCTCGTCGCCGTGCTCGGTGTAGATGAGCACGCGGTCGCCCAGCGGCTCGATGCGCTCGCCCAGGCCCGCGAGGCTCGGGAGCAGCTCGTCCTGCTCCTCGTGGATGGCGAAGCGGAGCTCGACCACCTCGCGGGTGGAGTAGCGCTCGATCAGCTGGCGGGGGGAGCCCTCGGCCACGATGCGGCCCTCGTCCATGATGACCAACCGGTCGCACAGCTGCTCGGCCTCGTCCATGTAGTGGGTGGTGAGCACGAGCGTGACCCCGTCGCGCTTGAGCCGGTACAAGCGCTCCCACAGCAGGTGGCGGGCCTGGGGGTCGAGCCCGGTGGTGGGCTCGTCGAGCAGCACCAGGTCGGGCCGGTTGATGAGGGCGCGGGCGATGGTGAGCCGGCGTTTCATGCCGCCCGACAGCGGGTCGACCCGAGAGTCGCGCCGCTCGTCGAGCCGGGCGAACGCCAACAGCTCGGCGGCCCGCTCGCGGATCACGGCCAGCGGCAGGCCGAAGTAGCGGCCGTAGACGACCAGGTTGTCCCACACCGTCAGCTCGGTGTCGAGGTTGTCCTCCTGGGGGACGATGCCGAGCCGGCCCCGGATGGCGGGGCCGTCGTGGCGGGGGTCCTTGCCCAGCACCGACAGCCGGCCGTCGCTGATCGGGGACACGCAGGCGATCATCCTCATGATGGTCGTCTTGCCCGCGCCGTTGGGGCCGAGGAATCCGAAGACCTCGCCCCGGCGCACGCCGAAGTCCACGCCGTCGACCGCCAGCTGGTCGTCGAAGCGCTTCGTCAGCGCCTTGGCCCGGACCAGCACCGCGTCGTCGAGCTCGTCCTCCCCGGCCGGGGACGGGGCGTCGTGGGGGAGCGGCCGGTCCGCGGACATCATCACGAACTTACCGAGGAGGTGTGACACTCGCCCTCCGCATTTCGGTGCCCCAAAGCTCCGCTCCCCATTCACCTCTGATTAACCTCGGACTCACCTGGGGGTCGTCCGCTCTCGTTACTTTGCGCCCGCAACCACGTAGTGCGCGGAGGAGTCCATGAGCACTGTTGATCGACGCACGTTCCTGAAGACGGCCGCCGCCGGGGCCGGAGGCTTGGCGCTGGCCGGGCCCTTGCAGGCGTTCGCGGCCAGCCCGGCTGGAGCCGCGCCCACCACGGCGCCCGGCAGCTCGTACGGTCCGATCGCCCCTGCGGTGGACCAGCGAACCGGCCAGGAGCTCCTCGCCCTGCCCGCCGGCTTCCGCTACTGGTCCTTCAGCGAGGTCGGGACCCCCATGCGGGACGGCCGGCTGACTCCGCCGTCGCACGACGGCATGGCCGCCTTCGGCCGCCGGCGCAAGATCCGCCTCGTCCGCAACCACGAGGTCCGCGGCCCAGGGACCGCCTTCGGGCCGGCCGAGCTCAGCTATGACACCAGCTCCGGCGGCGGCAACACCATCATCGAGTTCAACCCCCGCGACCCCGGCAACCCGGTGGTCTGGGGCGTCCTGTCCGGCACCAACACCAACTGCGCCGGCGGGCCGACCCCGTGGGGCTCGTGGCTCACCTGCGAGGAGACCGTCGAGGTCCAGGGCCAGCCCCACGGCTTCGTGTACGAGTCGCCGTCGTCGGCCGAGGGCTTCGTCGCGGCCACGCCGCTGCCCCAGCTCGGCCGCTTCGTGCACGAGGCGCTGGCCGTCGAGCCCAACACCGGCATCATCTACCTGACCGAGGACGCCGGTGGGACGTCGGGCTTCTACCGCCACGTGCCGGTGCACAAGCGTGAGCCGCTCGCTCCCGGTGGGCAGCTCCAGATGCTGTCGGTCGTCGGGACGCCCAACATGAACCTGGGCGCGGGCTTCACCGCGGGCGACCGGTTCGAGATCGAGTGGGTCGACATCGCCAACCCGAACCCGAACCTGCCCGCCGAGGCCACCGTGTTCCAGCAGGGCACGGCCCTGGGTGGTGCCGCCTTCCGCCGGCTGGAGGGTGCGGTCTGGTCCTCCCGCGACAAGGCCATCTACTTCAACTCCACCGACGGCGGCGCGGCGGCGGCCGGGCAGGTCTGGGCGTGGTTCCGCCATCGGGGCCGCGAGTTCGTCGAGCTGGTCTACGAGTCGCCGTCCACCGACGCCCTGCTCAAGCCGGACAACATCACGGTCAGCCCGCGGGGCGGGATCCTGCTCTGCGAGGACACGGACCGGGCCCGCCAGACGTTCCTGCGGGGCGTCAACGACGACGGCGAGCTCTTCGACTTCGCCGCCAACATCCGGCCGGGGACAATCGCCGGCACGACGACGCCCATGGCCTGGGACGAGTTCGCGGGCGCGACGTTCTACGGAGACTGGCTGTTCGTGAACATCCAGACCCCGGGGATCACCTTCGCCATCACCGGTCCCTGGCGAACCGGTCCCCTGAACTAGCAGGTAGTCCCGGGGCTGTGCCCGGGAGGTGACCCGGGTCGCGCCCATCGCGGTGGCGCGCGGCCCGGGAACAACCGGGCGGATGCCCGGTCCCCCTCGCGCGGGCCTCGTTCACCATCCAGGCAGGCATCCAGGCGGATGGACCTGTGGAGGTGAACCCCCTATGACTTCCTACCGGTACGGCGGCATCGGTGTCGCCGCGGCGATCGCCATGGTGGTGGCGCTCGGCGCGTGTGGCGGTGGCGGCGACCAGCAACCCACAGCGGAGGAACAGCTGGAGGACGCGTTCGACCAGCTGTCCGAGGACCTCGACGCCACGACCAGCAGCACGGTCGAAGCGGAGGCGGAGCCGCCCCCCGAGCCGGTGGAGGTCGACCTCGACCTGCCCCGCGAGGCGGTCTACGCCCAGGCCACCTGGTCGGTGACGAAGGTCTCGTACCAGGGCCCCGGGGTCGACGAGTTCGGCGACGACATGGATCCCCAGGCCATCGTCGACTTCAGCGTGGCCAACACGGGCGAAGGCGGCACGGACCAGAACGTGAGCAACGAGCTGCTGTCGCTCCTCGACGGAGACGGTGCCCGCATCGCCGCGGGCTACGACAGCGTCGAGGCGGACACGGTGGTGTTCGGGGGCCAAGGTGAGTTCGAGGTGACCTTCGTGCTCGACGAGGAGGCCACCGAGGACGACCTGGCCGACTACGCCTTCCAGGTCGGTGAGGTCGGCAAGGTGCCGGCTCCGATCCCCCTGTCGGGCATGGTCCCCGAGCCCGCCTACCCCATGACGCTCACCATGCCGGCGTCCGTGGCCGGCGAGATGATCGGCGGGCCCGCGTCGATCAGCAACATCCACGGGACCGTCACCCTCGACTACAACGGGCAGCGGGCCGACGAGGGGACACGCTTCATCACCGTGTCGGGCGACATCCTGATGGGTCCGGGGAGCTTCCACGGCCTGGTCCGGAGTGACGTGCGCCTCTCGGTCGAAGGCATCGAGCTGGAAACGGCGTACCCCGCGCCTCCGCTGGCCAACAGCGGGCTGCCCGAGGGGGCCACGGCCACCGGGACCTGGGTGTTCATCGTCCCGGACAGCGGCAAGAACGGCGCGGTGCACTTCGGCAGCCAGTCGTCGCCGGACAACCCCCCGGGGCCGTTCACGCTCCCCGAGCTTCCCTGAGCTGATCCCGACCTCGGCGCGGAGGCGTCTATCCGTGGCACCGTCGCCACGGATAGACGCCGATGGGCCGTCCAGGGACCGGTAATCTGCGGCGATGGGCAGACCGACGCGCGGGTTCTTCGGTCGGGGACGGCGGCCGGCGGGCGACCGGCTCCCGCCCGGCCAGTACGACACCGGGGCCGACTGGCCGGTGCTCAGCGCCGAGGTCACGCCGCGGCTCGACACCGCCGGCTGGACCTTTACGGTCGACGGCCTGGTCGAGCAGCCCACCACCTGGACCTGGGACGAGATCCACGCGCTGGCGCCGTCGTCGTACTTCGGCGACATCCACTGCGTGACCACCTGGTCGAAGCTCGACGTGAACTTCGGTGGGGTGTCGGTCGACACGCTGCTGGACGTCGCCCACCCGCGGCCCGAGGCGCACTTCGTGCTGGCCCGCTCGCACACCGGCTACACCACCAACCTGCCCCTGGCCGACGTCACCGGGGGCAAGGCGTGGGTGGTGTGGGACTACGAAGGCCGCCCCCTGCCCGCCGAGCACGGCGGCCCGGCCCGCCTGCTGGTGCCGCACCTCTACTTCTGGAAGAGCGCCAAGTGGGTGTCCGGGCTGGCCCTGCTCGCCGAGGACACCCCGGGGTTCTGGGAGGTCAACGGCTACCACGACCGGGGCGATCCCTGGCTCGAGCAGCGCTACCAGGGTGACTGAGCCGCCCCGGCGCTCCCGGCCGCCCACCCAGACGGGCTGGCAGGCCGCCACTGTGGTCGACGTGCGCCGGGAGACCGCCCGCGCCAAGACCTTCCGGCTGGCACTGGAGCGCCCGAGCCCCTTCCGGGCCGGCCAGCACTACGTGGTGCGGCTCACCGCCCCCGACGGCTACACCGCATCGCGCTCGTACTCGGTGGCCTCCGCCCCCGACGACGGCGGCGAGATCGAGCTGACGGTGGAGCTGCTGGAGGACGGCGAGGTGTCCGGCTACCTCCACGAAGTGGTGGAGCCGGGCGACCGGCTGGAGGTGCGCGGCCCCGTCGGCGGCTGGTTCACCTGGGACGCGGCGGAGCCCGCGCTGCTGGTGGGAGGCGGATCGGGCGTCGTGCCGCTCATGTCGATGCTGCGCCTGGCCCGCCGGCGCCACCGCGAGGACCTGTTGCGCCTGGTGGTGTCGGTGCGCTCGCCCGCCGACCTGTACTACGCGGACGAGCTGCCGGGGCCCGAGGTCCGGGTCATCTACTCCCGCGAGGTCCCGCCGGGCGAGGCTCGGCCCCCCGGGCGGCTGACGGCCGAGGACCTGCACCCGGCCCCCGAGCGCCGGTCCACCACCTACCTGTGCGGGTCCGCCGGCTTCGTGGAGGCCGCCGGGCGGCTGCTGGTGGACGTGGGCGTGCCCGTGGAAAGAATTCGTGTCGAGCGCTTCGGTCCCAGTGGGTAGGGGACGGGCGTAGAGTCGCTACGTGCCGTACGTCTACGCCTTTGATCACCGCCACCCGCGGCCGCCGATGGACATGAAGGACCTACTGGGTGGCAAGGGCGCCAACCTCGCCGAGATGACCTCGGTGCTGGGTTTGCCCGTGCCCCCGGGGTTCACGATCAGCACCGACGCCTGCCGCGACCACATGCGCTCCGGGTGGCCGAAGGGCCTCACCGACGAGGTGTCCCGCCACGTCGGGCGGGTCGAGAAGACGATGAAGCGCCGCTTGGGCGACCCGTCCGACCCGCTGCTGGTCAGCGTGCGCTCGGGCGCCAAGTTCTCCATGCCCGGCATGATGGACACGGTCCTCAACCTCGGCCTGAACGACCGCAGCGTGAAGGGCTTGGCGCTGGTCACCTCGGACGAGCGCTTCGCCTACGACTCGTACCGCCGCTTCATCGCCCTGTACTCGCGCATCGTGCTGCGCCTGGACGGCCAGGTGTTCGACGCCGAGCTGGACCGGGCCAAGCGCAACGCCAAGGTGGACAGCGACGCCGCCCTGCCCGCGGAGGCGCTGCGCGACCTGTGCGTGATCTACAAGAAGGCGGTCAAGGAGCGCACCGGCCGGGCCTTCCCGCAGGACCCCCAGCGCCAGCTGCGGGGCGCCATCGAGGCCGTGTTCGCCTCGTGGGACAGCCCGCGGGCTCGGGCCTACCGCGACCGGGAGAAGATCCCGCACGACCTCGGAACTGCGGTGAACGTCCAGGTCATGGTGTTCGGCAACCGCGACGACGACTCGGGCACCGGGGTCGGCTTCACCCGCAACGCCGCCACGGGTGAGGACAAGCCCTACGGCGACTTCCTGGTCAACGCCCAGGGCGAAGACGTGGTGGCGGGCATCCGCAACACCCAGAATCTCGACGACCTGGGCCACCACTTCCCGGGCATCAAGGATGAGCTGCTCGCCATCTTCGCCAAGCTCGAGGCGCACTACCGGGACATGTGCGACACCGAGTTCACCATCGACCAGGGCAAGCTCTGGATGCTGCAGACCCGGGTGGGCAAGCGCACCGGCCGGGCCGCGCTGCGGATGGCGGTCGAGATGACCAACCAGCGCCGCCGGGGCTGGAAGATCACGCGCCAGGAGGCACTGCAGCGCATCTCCGAGGAGCACGTCGAGCAGGTCCTCCACCCCCAGTTCGCCTCGTCCGACATGCCGGTCATCGCCACCGGACTCGCCGCGTCGCCCGGCGCGGCGGTGGGGCAGGTGTACTTCACGGCCGACGGGGCGGCCGAAGCCGCGGCCGGGGGCGCCAAGGTGATCCTCGTCCGCAGCGAGACCTCGCCCGAGGACGTGCACGGCATGCAGGCCTCCGAGGGCATCCTCACCGCCCGGGGCGGCCTGGTCAGCCACGCGGCCGTGGTCGCCCGCGGCTGGGGCATCCCTGCGGTGGTGGGAGCTGAGGCCGTGAAGATCTCCGGCAAGTCGTTCACGGCCGGAGGTACCACGGTGAAGGAGGGCGACGTCATCTCCCTCGACGGCAGCACGGGCCATGTGGTGCTGGGCGAGGTCGAGCTGTCGTCGTCGGAGGCGCCGCCGGAGCTGGAGACGCTGCTGGGCTGGGCGGACACCATCCGCCACGGCCGCAACCCGCGCCGCGCCCGGCTGGCCGTGCGGGCCAACGCCGACACCGGAGCCGACGCCGCCAAGGCCCGCGAGCTGGGCGCCGAGGGCATCGGCCTGTGCCGCACCGAGCACATGTTCCTGGGCGACGACCGGCTGCCGATCGTGCGGGAGATGATCCTGGCGGACACGCCCGACGGCGAGGCCGCGGCGCTGGAGAAGCTGCGAGCCGCCCAGCGCGAGGACTTCGTGGAGATCTTCGAGGCGATGGACGGCCTGCCGGTCACCGTCCGGCTGCTGGACCCGCCGCTGCACGAGTTCCTCCCCAGCGTGGAGGAGCTCCACGTCAAGGAGGCGACGGGGACGCTCACCAAGGAGGAGGAGCGCCTGCTGGCTGCCGCCCGCTCGTGGTCGGAGCAGAACCCCATGCTCGGCACCCGGGGCGTGCGCCTCGGTGTGATCAAGCCGGGCCTCTACGCCATGCAGGTGCGGGCCGCGATGGAGGCCGCGCTCGACCGGGCCAAGGCCGGCGGCAAGCCGGTGGTCGAGATCATGATCCCGCTCACGGTCTCCCGGGCGGAGATGGTCGAGGCCCGCGGCTGGGTCACCGAGGCGATCACACAGGCCCTGAAGGGGTCGCGCCGGAAGCTGGACGTCACCATCGGCACCATGATCGAGACGCCCCGCGCCGCGCTGCGGGCCGACGAGATCGCCGAGGTGGCGGACTTCTTCAGCTTCGGCACCAACGACCTCACCCAGATGACCTTCGGCTTCTCTCGCGACGATGTCGAGTCCCGGCTGATGCCCGCCTACCTGGAGAGAGGCCTGCTGCGAGCCAACCCGTTCGAGACGATCGACATAGGTGGTGTGGGCGCCCTGGTGGAGATGGCGGTCGAGCGGGGCCGGTCGACCAACCGCAAGCTCAAGTTGGGCGTCTGCGGTGAGCAGGGCGGCGACCCGGCATCGGTGGCCTTCTTCCAGAAGGTGGGGCTCGACTATGTGTCCTGCTCGCCGTTCCGGGTCCCGGTGGCCCGGCTGGCCGCAGCCCAGGCCATCGTGGGGGCCACCGCGTCCGACACCCGCTAGCGAACCTCGGCGAACCCCCTCCGGCTCGTTACACTGCATTTCGAACCGGAGGGGAGTAGCCCCCGATGTGATCATCGTCAGGACGGCTTCGGCCCGGTGATCACAGCCCCCGTGGCGGGCGAGACCTTCGGCTGGAAGTCCAAGGTGGCATACAGCCGGAGGTAACTGGTGATCCCGTCCCTCGCCGTTTTGGCGTCCGAGTCTTCTTCGGACGGCAACTTCGCGAGCTTCCACGTCCCGCTCTGGGCCTGGTTCGCGTTCCTGGCCTTCGTCTCCACGCTGCTGATCGCCGACCTGCTGATCGTCCACCGCAGGCCTCACGCGCCGACCACCAAGGAAGCGGCCATCGAGTCGGCGGTGTGGATCAGCATCGGACTGGCCTTCACCGGCGTGATGTGGTTCTGGCACGGCAGCCCGGCGGCCACCGAGTACATCTCCGGCTACCTGATCGAGAAGAGCCTCAGCGTCGACAACGTGTTCGTGTGGGCGCTGATCATGAGCTACTTCGCGGTGCCCCGCGCCTACCAGTTCCGGGTGCTGTTCTGGGGCATCTTCGGCGCCCTGGTGCTGCGCTTCCTGTTCATCCTGGCCGGGGTCACGCTGCTCGAGCGCTTCGAGTGGATGCTGTTCGTGTTCGGCGGACTGCTGCTCATCACCGCCGTGCGCATGCTGCGCCACGACGAAGATGAGGTGCACCCGGAGAACAACGCGGTGCTGAAGGTGATGCGCCGGATCATCCCGTCCACCAACGAGTACAACGGCCAGCGCCTGACCGTGCGGCGAGCGGGCAAGCTGCTGGCCACGCCGCTGCTGGCCGTGCTCATCGTGGTAGAGACCAGCGACGTGGTGTTCGCGGTGGACTCCATCCCGGCCATCCTCGCCGTGAGCCGCGAGCAGTTCATCGTGTTCTCATCGAACGCCTTCGCCATCCTCGGCCTGCGGGCGCTCTACTTCCTGCTCGCGGACCTGCGGGACAAGTTCTCGCTGTTGCAGGAGGGGCTGGCGATCATCCTCGCCTTCGTGGGCGTCAAGATGATCATCTCGGAGTGGTACCACATCCCCACGCCGCTGAGCCTGGGGGTGATCGCCGTGGTGCTGACCGTGGCCATCCTGCTGTCGATCCGCAAGGACCGGCGCGAGCAGGCGGCCGTCGAGGCGTCCGGGGCATCCGAGCCGGAGGAAGCCCCGGCGTCGCAGAGCTGAGGCCGGCGGGCTAGAGCCGGGCCGCGCCCGCCCGGGCGCGCTCGACCCACCAGCCGAGCTCGGCATCGTCGCCCAGGGCCTTCTCCCAGCCGAATTGGACCAGGATGCCGAACAGGCTGAGGTCGATCTGGCGGTCCCACCACCCGGCGGTGGCGACGCCGTGGCCCTCCAAAGCGGCCCGGAAGCGGTCGATGGCGGCTTCCTTGGTCTCGGGCAGCCGGGAGCGGTTGATGGCCAGGTACCAGCCCAGCTCGTTGCAGGCCGGTCCCTCGCCCGGGTAGGCGCAGTCCAGCAGGATGGTGCGCCCGTCCGGG
>DASRJN010000264.1:0-7897 GCA_035649455.1 Acidimicrobiales bacterium | reverse complement strand
CCACCAGATGGCGAAGAACACCATGGGGTACGCCAGCAGCGCGTCCCGGGCATGGCCGTCGACGAGCAGGTGATGCATCGTGCTCGACGCCTGGGCCACCGCCACCACGAAGGTCAGGTCGAAGAACAGCTCGAGCTGGGTAGAGACCCGGTGCGGCTCGTCCGGGTCGCGCGAGGACATCCTGGTGAACACGCGCACGGGCATGGCCAGCAGTCTGGTGCGGAACCGGCCCGCTCAGCCATCCCGAGCCGGCGCTGCCTCCCGCCCACGGCGTGCCCGAACGGGCAGGTCAGGGTGTCCGGACGAACGCCTCGCGAGGAAGTCCGGAGCCGCACCGGCGGCGCGAAGGTGAGCCATGAACATCGCGCAGTCATGCTCTGATGGAGACATGACCGACGCCAAGTCGCTGGTGGCCGCCTTCGCCGACCGGCTCGAGCGGCGGGACTGGGCCGGCCTCGCCGACCTGCTCGACCCCGACGTGGTCTACGAGCTCCCCCAGACCCGCGAGCGGATCCGCGGGCGGGACCGGTACGTGCAGTTCAACGCCGAGTATCCCGGCGACTGGCACGTCGAGCCGCGGGTCGTGCTCGGCGACGACCACGACGGCAGCCTGCTGTTCCGGTGGCGGCTCGACGACGAGGACATGCTGGCCGTCGCCTTCTTCGAGGTCGCCGGCGGTCGCATCACCAAGGTCACCGACTTCTGGCCCGAGCCCTACGAGCCGCCGCCCGGGCGGGAGCACCTGGTCGAGCGGTGGTGACAGGTCCGCCGGCCATCGGCGACCTCGGGCTGCTGGGCGACACCCGCACGGCCGCGCTGGTCGACACCCGGGGTCGCGTCGTCTGGCTGTGCCTCCCCCACTTCGACGGCGAGCCGGTCTTCGGCGACCTGATCGCCGGCACCGAGGGCGGGGTGTTCACGCTCGGTCCCGCCGGCGACGCCGAGGTGGTGGAGCGCCGCTACCGCGAGGGCTCGGCGGTGCTGGACACCACGTGGCGCCCGCCGTCCAGCGGCGCCAGCGGGCGTCGTCCGCCTCGAGCGGGGATCGAGCCGGAACGTGCACCCGGCGGCCCGGCCTCGAGCAGACCTCGCCGGCCCGTGGCGCTTGCTCGCCGCCGGTGTCAGGCCGCCGGTTCGCTGGCCGTGGCGGCGTCCCGGATGGTGACCTGTCCGGTGTCGCCGTCTACGAGGACAACAGTGCCCTCAGGCAGGTCGGTGGTCGCCCCGGTGTAGCCGACCACGGTGGGGACGCGCGCCTCTCGAGCGAGGATGGCGAGATGGGCCAGCACCGAGCCCGTCTCGGACACGATGCCCTTCAACCGGGGCAGCAACGGCCCCAGCCCCGGTGTGAGCGTCGTGGTGACGAGCACCGAGCCGGCCGGTGGGTCTTCGTGATCGTAAGTGACCGGGCCGAAGCCCGAGCCGCCGCCGGCACCCGTGCCCCCGCCGACCTCGTTGGCGCACTGCGTTCGGATCGGCTTGCCCAGATCGGACAGCTGGAACCAGGCGGGCAGCGGCGCCCCGAAGTCATGGTCGTGGCTCGCCACGAGGCTGGGAACGACGACCGCTCGATTCGTGGCGACCGCCTCGACGTGCTCCAGGGTCATGTGGCGGATCAGCTCCGGCTCGGGAAGGTCGCCGGCGGCCGTCAGCCGGCCGCCGAGCTCCCAGGCGGCGCGGCCCGAGAGCTCCTGCACCCAGCGCACCCGCAGCCGCAGGGCCTCGCGGATGATGCCGTTGTCGCTGCAGCGCTGGCACTCGGGGGTCGGGATGAAGACCGGCGTGGCCTCCTCCGGCAGCTCCGGCGCGGGTGCCACCCGGGGGGCGGTCAGCGCCAGGACCGTCGGGCTGCGAGCCAGGATCTCCTCGTCGCGCAGGCCGTCCTGGCGGGCTTCGGCCAGCACGCGCAGCGCTACCGAGGCGCCGGTCATGCGGTTGCCGCCGGTGTCCGTGAGCATGCCCACGAGGATCTCGTGCGCATGCAGGGCTCGCAGGATGACCCGGCTGCGGTGCAGCAACGCCGTCAGCTGCCGGCTGGTCAGGTCGCGCAGCGGCGGGACCGCTTCGAGATCGGCATCGGTCCGGTCGAGGAGGTTCTCGGCCAGTCGCGGTAGTGCCGCCCGCAGGCGACCGACACGCCACGCCTGCCGCAGCCGGCGGGCGGCCGGGATCGGGTTCATCTTGTGGACGACCGTGTGCTTCGGCCGGATCTCGCCGGCCAGCCGCAGGTCGATGGCGACGTGCCCGTCCACGCAGACCACCACGTCGCTGGCGTCGACGTCGGCCTGGGTCGCGGCGCCGGCGAGGACCACGGCTTCGCCGACCGCTTCCCGCAGCGGGGGAACCCAGAGATCGCGTTCCAGCTCGGTGAGCGGGGCCGGGAACGTCTCGGCCACCGGGCCCGGACCGAAGATCGGGCCGCGGGGCACGCCCCGGATCTCGGTCGTCACCGGCCGCGACTGGAGGAGCCACATCTGCTCGGCATCGGCGATGGCCCACTCGATGTCCTGGGGGGCGCCGTAGACGGAGTTGGCCTCGGCGGAGAGCGCCACGAGCCGGCGGAGGTCTGCCTTCCCCAGCCGTGGGCCGTCGTTGGCCTCGAACTCGAGGGCCTTCGCGTTCGACGCGTCGAGCACATACCTCGACCCGTTGACCTCCCCGCTGACGAGCGGCTCGGGCCCGCCCCGGACGGCGGTGACGATCCGGCGGTCACTCCGCCCCGACACCGGATCACAGCCGAACATGACTCCGCCGAACATCGGCTCGATCAACGGCTGGACCAGGACGGCGATCGGGTGGTCGGTCGCGCCGGCCCGCTCCCGCGAGTCCAGGACGGCGCTCACGGCGGCGACGAACGCGTCCCAGCCGGTGATCCCGATGACCGACTCGAACTGGCCGGCCATCGAGGACGTGGCGGTGTCCTCCACGACCGAGGAGCTGCGGGCCACCAGCGCCCGCTCGTCACCACCCGCCCGGTCGTAGGCCTCTCGCACGGCTGAGTGCTGCGCCACCTGGGCGCCGGCGTCGACCGCATTGCAGAAGTTCGTGGTGAGCACGACCCCGGGGAGCGTCGCGAGGCCGGCCCCGGCGCCCCGGGCCAGGGCTGCCGCCTTGCCGCCGACCAGCGCAGGCTCGATCGCGGCGTCGTCGGCCAGGTCGACCAGGAACGGCGGATCTGCCTGCGTAGGGCTCACGGCAGTGCGAAGAGATTCGTCCCTGATCATCGCACCCAGTACACATCGTTAACCGAGGCTCTGCCAGGGGTTAACCCGGGGCCTCGTCGCCCGGATCGGGCTCCCGGAGGGGCAGGATGACCTCGAACCGGGTGTCGCCCGGGGCCGAGTCGAGGCGGATCTCGCCGTGGTGGCGCCCGACGACGATGCGCCAGGCGATGTCGAGGCCGAGGCCGGTGCCCTTGCCCACGGGCTTGGTGGTGAAGAACGGCTCGAAGATCCGGCTGCGGACGTCGTCCGGCACGCCCGGCCCGGTGTCGGCCACCTCCACGATGAGCCGCTCGTCGCGACCGGGACGGGTCCGCACGGTGAGGGTGCCTCGGCCTTCCATGGCGTCGACGGCGTTGTCGATGAGGTTGGTCCACACCTGGTTGAGCTCACCGGGGTAGGCGGAGATGGGGGGCAGCGAGCGGTCGTACTCCCGCACGATCTCGATGCCGTCGCCGAGCTTGTGCCCGAGCATGGTCAGGGTGGCGTCGAGACCTTCGTGGATGTCGAAGGTCTGCAGCGGGGCCCGATCCATCTGCGTGTACTGCTTGGCCGACGCGAGCAGCCCCGAGATGCGCCCCGCCGCCTCGGTGATCTCGTCGAGCAGGCTGTCGGACTCCAGGACGCGGACCGGGTAGATCAGGCCGGCCTCCAGGTGCGACTCCGGCACCAGGTCGGCCATCTCTGCGAGCCAAGCCACGTCCACGCCGGCCGCCACCAACGTGGGGGCGAGCTCCCAGCCCCTCTCGACCCCATGGTCCTCGAGCCAGCCGGCCAGCTCGTCCTCGCGGTCGGACGCCTCCATGGGTGACAGGTCCGGCCCATCACGGCGGCGTTCGAGCGCCCGGGTGACGACTGCCGCGATCCTTTGGAGCTGGCCGGGGTCGAGGTCGGCCTGGATCAGCCGTCCGAGGTCGGCTCGCATCCCGGTCAGCCGATCGCGCAGCGTGGCGGCGGCGCGCATGACCGCGGCCACCGGGTTGTTGAGCTCGTGGGTGAGCCCGGCCGTCACGGCTCCGAGCGCCACCAACCGTTCGTGTCGCTCGACGATCTCGCTGGCGTTGGCCCCCTGCGTCGCGGCCCCCTCGAGCAGGTGGGCGGCCATCGGGAACCACTCCCAGACCGCCTTGCCGAAGTCGGCGGCGGGAATCTCGAAGAGGCGGGCCTCGGTGACGGCGCGAGCGGTGCTCGGATACAGCTTGGGTACGCCCCGATCGGGCACGACGGCGTTGAAAGCCCCGGTGTAGGCGCCGCGGTAGTCGGTGTGGAACAGCTCGAGCTCGCCGCCCTGGACCCGCTTGGACATCGAGATCGTCCCGGAGAGCAGCACGAGGAAGCAGGTGGCGGGAGCACCCTCGGCGTGGATGACGGCTCCCGGCGGGTACTCCACGAGCCGGCCGCGCTCGATCAGCCAGGCGAGCTGATCGTCCTCCAGGCGTTCGAACAGGAACAGCGTGCGCAGCTGCTCGGGCGCCAACCAAGGCGAGCTCACTGGTGCTCCAGGTAGCCGTGAATGAGCTGGATCGCCATCGCGCCCTCTCCGACCGCTGACGCCACCCGCTTCACGGAGCCGGACCGGACGTCGCCCGCCGCGAAGATACCGGGGGCACTGGCCTCGAGGTAGTAGGGGTCGCGGTCCGGGCCCCAGCCCGGTGGCCGGCGACCGTCGACCATGAGGTCCGGCCCGGTGAGCACGAACCCCTTCTCGTCACGAGCCACGACCCCGTCCAGCCATTCGGTCCCCGGGGCGGCGCCGATGAACACGAAGACGTAGCCGGACCGCACCCTCTCCTCCGTGCGTGAGGCGCGGTGGCACAGCGTGAGCCCTTCGAGGTGATCGTCCCCGTGGACCGCGCTCACCTCGGTGCCCACGCGCACCTCGATGTTGGGGATCTCCTCGATCTGGCGGATGAGGTAATAGGACATCGACTTCTCGAGACTGTCGGCCCTGACCAGGATCGTGACCTTGCGGGCGTGGCGGGCCAGGAAGACGGCCGCCTGCCCGGCCGAGTTGGCGCCGCCCACGATGTAGACGTCATCGCCCACGCACGCCGGGGCCTCGGTCGTCGCCGACCCGTAGAACACACCGCGGCCGGTCAGGGCGTCGGCACCGGGCACATCCAGCTTGCGGTAGGCGATCCCGGTGGCGAGCAGCACGGCGTGGGCCACCACCTCGCCGCCGTCGGCGAACCGGACGGTCCGGGACGAGGCCCGGACGTCGAGCCCGACCACATCCCGGGTGGTCAGGACCTCGGCCCCGAACTTGTGTGCCTGCCGCCGGGCCCGGTCGGTCAGCTGGCTGCCAGTCACGCCGTCCGGGAAGCCGAGGTAATTCTCGATCCGCGAGCTCTGGCCCGCCTGGCCGCCGGTCGCCTGCCGCTCGACAAGCACCGTGCGTAGACCTTCCGAGGCGGCGTACACCGCGGCGCCGAGCCCGGCCGGTCCCCCGCCGACGATCACGACGTCGTAGAAGTCGATGTTCGGCGTGGTCGACAGGCCGACCCGCTCGGCCAGCTCGCCGATGCTGGGGTCGACGAGGTAATCGCTGTCCGGCGTGACCACCAGCGGGATGCCGGTGACATCGACCTGGGCGGCCGCCAGCAGGCGTCGGCCCTCGGCATCGTCGCTGCTGAGCCACCGGTACGGCACGGAGTTCCGGGCGAGGAAGTCCCGCACCGCGAACGAGGGGGCAGACCACCGGTGCCCTACGACCTGGACCTGACTGGTCGGCTTCTCGTCGGTCGCCTGCCACATCTCGAGCAGGGAATCGACCACCGGGTAGAGCTTCTCCTCCGGGGGATCCCACGGTTTGAGCAGGTAGTGGTCGAGGTCGACGACGTTGATCGCCTCGATGGCGGCGTCGGTGTCTGCGTAGGCGGTGAGCAGCGCCCGCCGCGCATGCGGGAACAGATCCATCGCCTCTTCGAGGAACTCGAGCCCGGTCATCTCGGGCATGCGGTGGTCGGCCAGCAGCACGGCTACCAGGTCACCGCGGAGCTTCAGCTCTCGCAGGGTCTCCAGCGCCTGCGGGCCGGACTCGGTGCGCACCACCCGGTAGGCCTCGCCGTAGTGGCGGCGGAGGTCCCGGGCGACCGCGCGCGAAACACCCGGGTCGTCATCGACCGTCAACAGGATGGGCTTGCGATCAGTCTGGACGGCCATGGAGCCATCGACGGTATCCGCGTCCTGGCGTGTGGTCACCGCGTTATCGGTCACAGTTGTCGGGCGGACGGGCGCAGTCGGATAGGTTCCGTGAGTGCGATACCAGGAGGCACCTGCTCGATGACCGTGGACCTGGAACCCGCTGCGCGACAGCTGGCCGACCTGATCGCCCAGGTCCCCGACGACCTGCTCGGCGGGCCGACGCCCTGCCCGGCCTACACGCTCGGCGATCTGGTCGACCACGTCAGCGGCCTGGCGCTCGCCTTCACCGCCGCCGCCCGGAAGGCGCCCGTCCCCGGGGCCCCCGACCGGGCTTCGGGCGACGCTTCGCGCCTGGGGGACGACTGGCGCCGCCGCCTCGGCCAGGAGCTTGACGCCCTGGCGGAGGCCTGGCGCGAGCCGGCGGCGTGGACCGGGGAGACCCGCGCCGGCGGGATCGACCTGCCGGGCGAGGTCGCGGGCCTCGTCACCCTCGACGAGCTGGTCGTCCACGGCTGGGACGTCGCCCGAGCCAGCGGACAGCCCTACACCTGTGATGCAGACCTGCTCGAGGTCGTGCACGGATTCCTGGACGCATGGGTCCGGCCGGACGAGGAGTCGGCGCGGGAAGGGATCTTCGGCCCGGCCATCCCCGTCCCGGACGACGCCCCCCTCCTCGATCGCGTGGTCGGGCTCACCGGACGCGATCCCGCCTGGTCCCCCGGCTGACGAGGGGCCACGGGCCTCAACGCCCGCTGACCTCACGGCGGGCGTCGAGCCAAGTGCGCTCAGCGACTTCGCTGCGCGAAGATGCCCGCGGTGGGTGATCAGCTTCGAGATGGCGACCGTCGGCCCCTGATCGTCGTCGTGGACGAGGATCCGGTCGACTTGGCGCTCCTCGATGCCGAGCTTTGCAGTCGCTACGCCCGCGATTACGTCGTCGTCACCCGGTCGTCACCCGTCGAGGCCATCAGCGTGCTGGCCCGGTTGCGGACCGAGGGCGAGCGCGTCGCTGCCGTCCTCGCCAGCCAGTGGATGGACGAGATGGAAGGATCGGACCTGCTGACCAGCGGCCGGGCGCTCCATCCCCGAGCGAAGCGGGCCCTGCTCATCGCGCCGAGGGACTGGGGGCAGGCCGGGACCGCGGACGCCATTCGTTCCGCCATCGCGAGCGGTGGCGTCGACACGCACCTGTTGAAACCGGTGCACCCTGGCGACGAGACCTTCCACCGGGCGATGAGCGGCTTCCTGTACGAGTGGACCGCGCTGGAGGACGCGTCGGCCTACGAGGTCACTGTCCGTGACGAACACCGACCCGGCCGTAGCGTCGTGGCCCGGCACGGCGGCGGGCACTTCGACGTCGCCATCGTCGGGGCCGGCCCCGCGGGCCTTGCTGCCGCCGTGTACGCCTCATCCGAGGGTCTCGAGACCATCGTGGTCGAGCGGGGTGCCATCGGTGGCCAGGCGGGGTCGAGCTCGATGATCCGCAACTACCTGGGCTTCGCCCGTGGGGTCACGGGAGCGGAGCTGGCCCG
>DASRJN010000263.1:0-7411 GCA_035649455.1 Acidimicrobiales bacterium | reverse complement strand
AAGGCCGCGACCGCGACCGCAGCCTTGTCGGCACACATGAGAGGTGGATCGATCGATGGATGACGTCCGCGTGGGGCTGTTCCCGGCAGTCGTGCCGCTCACCGGCGGTGAGGAGCTTCGTACGGTCCTCGCTCTCGCCGCGGAGGTCGGCGTCGACCATCTCTGCGTAGGTGATCATGTGAGCTTCTTCGTAGGGGCCGGCTCGGATGGTCTGACCACCGCCACGTCGCTGCTCGCTGCGCAGGCTGAGCTGCCGGTGTACATCGCGCTCTACCTGCTGCCGTTGCGTCATCCAGTTCCGGTCGCACGCCAGCTCGCCACACTCGCACAGCTCGCACCCGGCCGGCTCACACTGGGCGTCGGGATCGGCGGCGAGGACCCCCACGAGCTCGAGATCTGCGGCGTGGACCCTAAGACGCGTGGACGCCGGATGGACGAGAGCCTGCAGATCCTGCGCGGTCTCGGCGAAGGCACGCCGGTCACGTTCGACGGCGAGTTCTTCTCGCTCGACGAGGCGCTCATCCTGCCCGCACCCTCGCCCCGGGTCCCTCTGATCGTCGGCGGCCGCTCGGACGCTGCGGCCCGGCGCGCCGGGAAGTTCGGCGACGGATGGCTCGGGATCTGGGTCTCCCCACGCCGCTACCGCGGCGTATGTGACCAGATCGCCGGCGAGGCCAGCGAGGCCGGCCGAGACCCGAGCGCGTTCGAGCACGCACTCAACGTCTGGTGTGGCTTTGCCTCGACACGTGAGGCGGCACGCAAGCCGCTCGCCGCGCAGATGCAGGCCTTCTACCAGATGCCCTTCGAGCCGTTCGAGCGCTACTCGCCCTATGGCACCCCCGAGCAAGTCGCAGAGTTCCTGAGCCCCTACATCGAGTCCGGCTGCTCCCGTTTCAACGTGATCCCCTGCGCGGACAACCCTGACAGTGCGATCGTCGCCGTCGGCGAACTTCGCAAGCTGCTCGCCTGAGGGCGCAGCTGCTGTCATGAGGAGCGCGCCATGACGGACCGACTGAGGCGACGCTCAGATCGACTGACCGCCGCAGTGCGCGCTCAGTCGTCGATCGCCTGGTACACGGCGGTCCAGAAGTCGTGCCACATCGGCAGCCTCTGGTCCCCCGCGTGCGCCCGCTGCATGGCGACGATCGTGGTCAAGTCCTCGGCGGGATCGTTGTACCAGGCTGTGCCGTACCTGCCCGACCATCCGTAGCTGCCGACCGAGGGGCCCAAGTGCGCGCGGCGGGTGCGGACCGACATCCCGAAGCCCCAGCCGATGGTGTCGAAGTATCCCGGCCAGAACCCGGAGACCGCCTTCTGCGCCGGGGTCAGGTGGTCGCTCGTCATCAGCGTCACCGACGGCCGCGAGAGCACCCGCTCGCCGCGACGCTCACCGCGTGCGAGCAGAGCCGAAGCGAACGCGAGGTAGTCCTCGGCGGTCGACACGAGCCCCCCGGCACCTCCTTCGAACACCGGTGGCCGGCTCCAGTGCCCGTCGGGGCCGTCCTCGACGACCGGCTCACCGTTGGCGGCGTTGTCGCGCCTGTACGCGGTCGCCAGTCGGTCGATGCTCTCGCTGCCCACGCTGAAGGCGGTGTCCTTCATGCCGAGCGGACCGCAGATCCGCTCGCGACGGGCATCCCCGAAAGACATGCCCGTCGCCCGGGCGATGAGGACGCCGGTCACGTCGGCGGCGGTCTCGTACATCCAGCGCTCACCTGGGTGATGGACGAGCGGAAGCTGGCCGAGCCTGCGCACCCACTCGTCCAGCGGGGCCACGCCCAGCGCGTTCAGCGCGTCCGAGATCGGGACCGTTCCCGGCTCGGCCGGGACCATGCCGGTGCCGAGGGTGAAGGTCAGCAGATCCCGCAGCGTGATCGGGCGTTTCGCCGCAAGGGTGTCGTCCAGTGGCCCCTCGGGATCGGCGAGCACGCTCATGTCCGCCAGCTCCGGGAGGAGGTCGTAGACCGGGTCATCGAGGCGCAGGGTGCAGTCCTCGACGAGCGTCATCGCACACGCGGCGACGATCGGCTTCGTCATCGAGGTGATGCGACAGATCGTGTCACCTGCCATCGGCGTCCTCGAGCCTGCGCCCTCGAACGCGAGAGTTCCCGTTGCTTCGATGTGCACGTGACCATGCCGGGCGAGGACGACCACCATGCCGGGGGCCAACCCGGCGTCGACGTGATGCTCGACCAGCGCACGCACCCGAACCAGCCGTCCCGAAGAGAAACCACCGGCAGCCACCCATCTCCTCCTCGATCTCGGACCGCTGGCAAGTTACACATCACTTCGGACCGCCAGATCGGCCGGTGCGGCGGCAGCGTCGGGACGATCATGCACATGCCAGACTTCCCCGGTGGTTGCCTCGAAACATCGCGAGCTGGCGGGTCCGTGATGGCCGACGTGCCAGTTCAGTACTTCCAGTCGGTGATCACCATCGAGCTGGCCGTAGCCGGTGCGCTGTTGTGGCAGATCCGATACTTCGAGCCCCGTGACGGGAAGCCCGAGAGCGCACATCTGCCTGATCCGTACCTTCGACTCGGGCTTGCGCTCGTGATGGGCGCGACAGTCTTCGCATCCTTGTGGGCGATCGCGGATGAAGGGCCGAGATGGGCCGCACTGGCGGTCACGCTCGGACTCTCGATCTCGCTGATCCCGATCCTTGTTCGCGTGTTGCCGCCATTGAGGAGCGACGCGGAGACCCACGAGCGCGATCCCGACTTCTGGATCACGGTTGCGGCGCTGCTCGGCTACGTCGCCATCGTCGCGCTCACCCTCGTTGTGCTCGACATCGAGTAACGCTGAGCCGCGCCTCTCATGCCGCTCGGGACCGGTTCGGGGGGCCTCGGCTCGCCAGAATGGTGGGGATGAATCGGCGTGAGTTTCTGGCCGCAGGGGTGGGGCTGGTCGGCGCCACGGCGACTGCCGGCACCTTGGCCGGTGCGGTGTGGCCGCTGCTGGCACGCGAGGACCTCTTGCCCGGCCAGGCCCCGGACGTAAAGGTCCGGCCTCATGCCTGGCAGACGGCGGACGACCGCTTGGCGTTCGTGGCGCTGGGCGACAATGGCAGCGGTGGCCGCCAGGCGCTGGCAGTCACCGAACGCATGGCCATCACCTACCAGACGGCGCCGTACGGCCTGGTCACGCTGCTGGGCGACATCTGCTACTACGGCAGCCTCCGGCGCCGGTTCGACACGGTGTTCCGGCGTCCGCTCGGACCTCTCATCGACGCGGGCGTTGGCTTCGAGCTCGCGATCGGCAACCACGACGCTGCGCTCCACTTCAGTGACCGCGCCTTGAGCGCGATCGAGGCCGAGCTCGAGCTACTGGGCACGCCGGGTCGCTACTACACAACGAGCCACGGCCCGGTCGACTTCTTCTTCCTCGACTCCAGCATCCCCGGCCTGTACGGGCCGAGAGCGCCCGAGCAACTGGACTGGCTCGACGACGCCCTGGCGAGCTCGGCCAACCAGTGGAAGGTGGTGGCCTTGCATCACCCTCCCTACTCGTCCGGCCAGCACGGCAGCACACCAGGCGCCCAAGAGCGTCTGGTGCCCGTCCTGGACCGCCACCATGTCGACCTGGTCCTCAGCGGGCACGACCACGACTACGAGCGGATCGAGCCCCAGCGCGGCGTCACGTACGTGGTGAGCGGCGGCGGCTGCAAGACCACCCCGGTGGGTCGCAGCGCGTTCACGGCGGTGGCAGAGCGCACGCTGCAGTTCCTCCATGTCGAGGTCGTGGACGACCGTTTGACCGGGACGTGCGTTCGGGTGGACGGCTCGGTGGCCGACCGGTTCACGCTACGAGCCCGGGAGGGGACCTGAGCGCCCGGACCAGTGATGTCGCCATGGCCGCGGGCATCGCGCTCGCCGGCTTCGTCATCATCCTCGCTCCGCCCGTCGCCGTGCGCTACGCGGAGGTGCTGAACGCGGGCGTCGGCAGCATCGACGACGACATCCTGGCGGTCTGCGTCGCCATGGGCGCGGTGCAGATGGTCCTGGCGTGGCGGCGGGTGCGCGATCAGGAACGGATCGCCGCCCGCCGGCTGCACGTCTGGATCGCCTCGCTCAACGCACTCGTCGTTCTCGCCTTGAGCGCGTCCGTCTTGCTGCTGCTCGTCCTCTACTGGTTCCCCGACGAGCACGCCTCGCTCGCCAATCGCGGCTTCCCGGTGTTCGTCTTGTTGGCGGGGGTTCAGGGCGTGGCAATCCTCCTGGCCGAGGCGGCGGCCCGCCTCTGCTTCTGGTGGCTCGAACCGCACTGACGAGTGCGATCAGCCACCGGTCCCACCGTGAAGTTGGGCATCCGGTCCCGAAAGGACCTGGCGACTGCGCTGCCCGAACCGGAGTCCCGACTGGTCTCCGACTGAGCTCACGCAATGCCGATTCTCACGGGCTTCCGCCGAGACGGTCGATCAGCATGTCCCGGCCGATCCCGTGCGCCTCCAGTGGCTTGACCATCTCGTCGAACTCGCCCGAGTCCGGCAGCACGCGCGCCGCGTGCTCGGCCTCGTCCACAAGCCCGGCATGCCTCAGAGCCGCGACGATGTTGTCTTTGGTGGTTTGCATGACGCCTCCTTGGGGGAAGGCCGGGGGATGATGTCGGAGATCACAGGCATGGCGTCCTGCCCGGTCGATGGGACCACCATCGCGCTCGCCGCTTCGGATTGCCTCCGTGGAAGTCCCTAGTGAGCTGCTCCCTCCGAGGCCGGGACCACCTCGCCCTGCCTGATCCATCCTCCCCTCCCGGACCCGCCGTCGGCGGCGGTAGGTTGCGGTGATGGAGCGGCGGATCTTCGGGCTCGAGAACGAGTACGGGATCACGTTCACATTGCGCGGGCAGCGGCGTCTGAGCCCTGATGAGGTGGCGCGCTACGTGTTCCGCCGGGTCGTGTCGTGGGGTCGGTCGAGCAACGTGTTCCTCGCCAACGGGGCCCGGCTGTACCTCGATGTGGGCAGTCACCCCGAGTACGCCACGCCGGAGTGCGACTCGATCCTCGACCTGGTCACCCATGACAAGGCCGGGGAGCGCATCCTCGAGCAGCTCCTGGTCGCGGCGTCACAGCAGCTGCGCGAGGAGGGCATCCGGGGGAGCGTCTATCTGTTCAAGAACAACACGGACTCGGCGGGGAACTCCTACGGCTGCCACGAGAACTACATGACCGCGCGGCGCGACGACTTCGGGCACTACGCCGAGGTGTTGATCCCGTTCTTCGTGTCCCGGCAGATCTACGCGGGGGCGGGCAAGGTGTTGCAGACGGCCCGGGGGGCCATGTACTGCATCGCCCAGCGGGCCGAGCACATCTGGGAGGGCGTGTCGTCGGCGACGACCCGGAGCCGGCCGATCATCAACACCCGTGACGAGCCCCTCTCCGACTCCGAGCGCTACCGGCGGCTGCACGTGATCGTGGGCGACTCGAACATGAGCGAGTACACGACGTTCCTGAAGGTGGGGACGACGTCGATCCTGCTGCGCATGCTCGAGGACCCGACCTTCGTGATGCGGGACATGACCCTGGAGAACCCGATCCGGGCCATCCGCGACATCAGCCACGATCCGACGATGAAGCGCCTGGTGCGGCTGGCGAACGGGCGGGAGGCGTCCGCGCTCGACATCCAGTCCGAGTACCTGGAGCGGGCGCAGCACTATGCCGACACCCGCGACGTCTCGCCGCTGGAGGCGCAGGCACTGCAGATGTGGGAGCACTGCCTCACCCGCCTCGCCGACGACCCGCTGTCGCTCGACCGCGAGGTCGACTGGGTGATCAAGCACAAGCTGATCGAGTCGTACTGCGCCCGACACGAGCTCCCGCTGTCGGACCCGCGGGTAGCGCTGCTCGATCTGCAATACCACGACATCGATCGGCGTCGCGGCGTGTTCTACAAGATGCAGGAGCGCGGGCTGGTCGAGCGGGTGACCAGCGACGAAGCGATCGACGAGGCCGTCGACGTACCGCCCCAGACCACCCGGGCCCGCCTGAGGGGCGAGTTCATCCGCCGGGCCAAGGAACGCAAGCGTGACTACACCGTCGACTGGGTCCACCTGAAGCTCAACGACCAGGCCCAGCGCACCGTCCTCTGCAAGGACCCCCTCCGCTCCCACGACGAACGCGTCGAGCGCCTGATCGCCAGCCTCTAACCGCCAGCACCTACCAGCCGGCGGCTGGGATCACCGTTTCCCGCATTCGGCGGCCAGGGCTGGACGTAGGGGTCCGCGGTCAGGGTTTGCGGGCGACCGCGCCGTAGAAGGGCGTCGGCCACTCTCCCGGTGGGGGCGGTGGGCTGCCCGGAGCGTGCCAGCGATCGACCGGGACGACGCCCGGCGGGAGAGGCTCGGCGCCGTCGAGAAAACGGCAGATCTGGTCGTAGGTGCGCAGAACGAGGGTGAAGCCGGGCTGCTCGTTGATGCGTCTCGCCGCCTCGGTCACCTCGTTGGCGATGATGTCGCTGGTGAGATGGGAGATCACGAGAAAGCTGCCGGACGGCACGGCGTCCACGAACCGGGCGACGATGCTGTAGGGGTCGTCCTCTTCGCGGATGTGGTGGAGGATGGCGACGATGACGACCGCGACGGGCTTATCCAGATCGAGGACGGTCTGCGCCTGCTGGAGGATGCTCTCGGGGTCGCGCAGGTTGGCATTGACGTAGGCGGTGGCGCCCTTCGAGGCGCTCTTCCTCAGAGTGTGGGCGTGGGCGAGCACGACGGGGTCGTCGTCGGCGTAGACCACACGGGACTCCGGCGCGATGCGCTGCGCGATCTCGTGGGTGTTCTCTGCGGTCGGGATCCCGGCCCCGATCTCGAGGAACTGGCGGATGCCGGCCTCGCCAGCCAGATAGGTCACGGAGCGGGCGTGGAAGGCCTCGTTGGCTTGGACCGCGGCTCGGGCGTGGTCGAAACCACCGGAGCCCGCCGCGGCGGCGAAGTCGGCGACCTCCCGGTCAGCGGAGAAGTTGTCGTCCCCACCGCGCACGTAGTCATACACCCGAGCCGGGTGCGCGATGTCCTGGGCGATCTCGATTGGTGCAGCCTGCGACTGACGCCGCTGGTCAGGAGTGTCTTTGGCGGCCATGACGGTTCCCCTCGGGAACAGTATGGCCCGCCAGGGTCGTGGCTTCAGGGTTGTCGCCCATCGCTCACGCTCCGTAAGGGCCGAGGGACCGCTCAGAGGGAGATCAGAGCCAACAGGAACAGGGCGAACGCCGCCCAGGTCGTCGCGAGTTGAAGCCAGTTGATCGTGAAGTAGCGCTGCCTCACCGCCTCCCAGTTGGCGGGCAGCGCCTCGGGGTCCCCGGCCAGGATCGCCTTGTAGGTCGGTGTCTTCCACACATTGGAGACGACGATGATGCCGACGATCACGACGCCCAGGCCGATAGCGGTGAGCACGAACGAGGTGGAGCCGGGATCGTCC
>DASRJN010000262.1:0-7846 GCA_035649455.1 Acidimicrobiales bacterium | reverse complement strand
CGCGCCCACCACGAACCCGGCCACCAGGCCGGTCATCGCCAGCGACAGGCTCTGCCAGCCGAGGTACCAGCCCAGGACCGCGCCGAGCCGGACGTCGCCGAAGCCGAGGCCACCCCCGGGCAGGACGTGCAGCGCACACAGGACCACGAACGTGAGCGTTGCTCCGATCGTGGCGACGATGATCCGCCCGGGCTCGCCGGTCGCGACCGACGCCCCGGCCAGCAGCCCGACTCCGGTGGCGCCGGCCGCCCAGACCATGCGCCGGGGCAGCGTCTTCGTGCCGGCGTCGATGAACGTGAGCAGGACTAGGAAGGCGGCGAGCGCCAGGTAGGCGGGGAGCGACCACGTCCACCCGAAGCCCCACGCGATCGCGCCGAACAGGACGGCGGTGATCGGGGCGACCAGCCCGGAGCGGTCCGCCGGCGACGCGCCCGGGGACCGCTCGGACGTCACCCGGTCGACGACGGGCCGGAGGCGCCAGCCGATGGCCCCACCGGCCAGCGCGCACAGGGCGACGAGGACGCCGGTCACGTCTCGATCGACCCCTCGGTCCACAGCCGATCGGCCACCCAGGTGCCCTTGGGGTCGAACCGGTAGTGGGTGAAGTCCTTGGTGAACTCGAGGTCGATGCCGGCGACCCCGTTGCGGTTCTTCTCCACCGAGAAGACGACCTGGCTGCGGAACTCCTCGAGCCGTGTCGGCGCATAGGCGGCATGAGCGCGGGACACCACGGCCAGCTTCTCGTTGAGCACCACCACAGCGTCCGCCTCGTAGGCGAGAGCGGTCGAGCCCCGGAAGTGGTGCAGGTGCAGGCGACGGGCGGACAAGCCGTCCTGGTCGGCGGCGGCCACCGCGACGACGCCGATGTCCTGCTCGAGAGCGAGCTCCTTGAGGCCCTCGATCACCCGGCTCACGCGCTCCGACTCCAGGGCGATCTCGGGCACCACCGGCACCTTCTGCACGTAGTCGACGAACACGACGACCGGCTCGCCGGTGTAACTGCTCAGCGCATCGCCGATGGAGGGGACGTTGGTGCGGGTGCCGGAGCCCTGGAGCAGGACGAGCCGGTCGGCGTAGGCGACGAGCTGGCGCTCGGCCTCGGCCAGCATCGGGTCGGAGTCGAGGGCCTCGCGCAGGGTGAGGACCCCGCCGGCGACGTCGCGCAGCCGGGCCTGCAGCTCCTCGACGCCGAAGTCGAGGTGGCGGCCGGCCGCGTGGGCGACCTCACCGAGCTCGCAGGCGAGCAGCCGGGCCACGAGGGTGATCGGGTCGTGCTCGTAGCAGATGTAGACGGCCACGACCCCCTGCCGGGCCATGTTCCTCGCCCACTGGAGGCAGGCGATGGTCTTGCCGACGCCGGGCTTGCCCCCGACGAGGAGCACCTCCCCGGGACGGATCCCGCCCGACAGCACCTCGTCGAGGGGGCTGAACCCGGTGGGGCACGAGGCGTCGAACGGGCCGTCGATCGTGGCCTCGTGCAGCTCGGCCAGGGTGGTGAGCGCGGTGCGCATCTCGCCCCGGCGGGCGCGGCCGTTGGTGGTGGTGGTGGTGGTCGAGGTCATGGCGTCAGGTGGAGGAGAGGGTCTGGAAGATGGAGAGGGCCGCCGGGCCCAGGATCACGATGAACAGGCACGGCATGATGCAGAACATCATGGGGAACAGGATCTTGACCGGCAGCTTCATCGCCTGCTCCTCGGCGTGCTGCCGCCGCTTCAGCCGCAGCTCCGCCGCCTGCACCTTCATGGTCTGAGCCACGGGCACGCCGAGCTTCTCGGCCTGGGCCAGGGCCACGACCAGCTGCCGGAGCTCGGGGAGCTGCACGCGCTCGGACATGGCGAGCAGCGCGTCCCCGCGGCGCATGCCGGCGCGGACGTCCTGGCTCACCCGGGCGAACTCGCCGGCGAGAGGTCCGTCGCCGGTGACGGCCACGCGGGCGATGGCGGCGTCGAGGCCGAGGCCGGCCTGCACGGCGATCGTGAGCTGGTCGACGGTGTCGGCCAGCGCCCGCCGAATGACCTGCTGGCGCTTGTCGGTCTTGATGCCGAGCAGGATGTCCGGGAGGAAGAAGCCGAAGGCGCCGATCCCCAGCGCCAGCAGCACTCCCACCAGGCTCGGGGCCGCCAGGAGCCGCAGGAGCGCGAGGGCCCCGCCGGCCAGGGCGAACAGCGCCTTGACGGCCAGGATCCGCTCCAGGGTCCAGCTGCCGGGCGCGCCGGCCACCAGCAAGCGCTGCTCGAGGCCGGTCACCCGCCCCCGGGGGGTGTAGCGCCGGGCGAGCCCGGCGAGACGGGCGACGAGCGGCTCGAGGGTGCGCTCGCCCACGTCGCGCCGGAGCGTGGCGGCGCGCAGGTCGAAGTCCACCGGCCGGCGGACATCGCTGAGATCGACGCCGGCCCGGGCCGGCCGCGCCCCGGTCACCGCCCACCAGAGGGCGAGGACGGAGCCGAGCACGGCCGCGGAGCCGACGAGCAGGGACAGGTTCATCATCAGGTCTCCGTCAGAACTCGAGCCGGTTGAGCATCTTCATCCAGAACCACCCGGCCACGAGGAGGACGCAGCCTCCGGCCGACATCAGCAGGCCGGGGCCTGACGTCAGCTGGGCGAAGGCGGGCGGGTTGATGAACTTCATCGCCAGGGCCACCACGACCGGCAGCGCGGTGAGGATGTAACCCGAGAGGCGGCCCTCGGCGGTGAGCGCCCGCATCTGCCGGTAGACGCGCTGGCGCTCCCGGATCGTCTCGGCCGTGTTCTCGAGGACGGCGGCCAGGTCGCCGCCGATCTCGCGGTTGATCTCGATGGCGCCGACCACCCACCCGAAGTCCGGGCTCTGCATGCGGTCGGCCAGGGCGCGGAGCGCCTCCGACAGGTCGCGCCCCACCCGGATCTCGAGCAGCACCCGCCGGAACTCGGTACGGGCGGGGTCGGCGGCTTCCTGGGCCACGCTATCGAGCGCTTGGAGCAGCGAGTAGCCCGAGCGAAGGGTGCTGGTCAGCAACTGGAGCGTGTCGGGCAGCATCTCGGCGAACTTCGCGCGGCGCCGCTCGGCCAGATGCCCGACGACGAGCCGGGCGGCCAGCGGCACCAGGACGGCCAGGACGATGCCGCCGAGCAGGCCGGCGACCGTGAGTCCGGCCAGGCCGGCGACCAGCGTGGCGATGCCGGCCAGCACGATGAACTCGCCCGGCCGCAGGGAGATGCTGGCCGACTCCAGGGCGGCGGCCAGGGTGCGGCGCTGGTTGTGCCGCTCCAGGTAGCCGTCGGCCGCCGCGGTCATGCGGTCGGACAGGTGCGAGATGCTCGGGCGGCTGGTCAGGCTCCGCTGCAAGCCGAGCTGGGCCCGGGCCCGGCGGCTCCGGCGATCGACCGACAGGCCGACCACGCCGAACAGGAGCAGCGCACCGAAGATGGCGGCGGCGCCGACGACGAGGGCGGTCTGCCCCGGCTCCAGCCCGGTGGGGTCCGCCCTCCCAGCCGGGCTGGAGCTCGGAGATGTGGTGGCCGGCGGCGTGGCCGCGGCCGGAAGGTCGACGTCGGTGGTGGCTTCCAGCACCCCGGCCCCGGTCGCCACCTGTACGGTCAGGGGCACGGAGCCGTGGCTCGACGTCTCGTAGGTGATGCGGTACTGGTTGGTGAGGCTGGCGGCCGCGGTGCGGTAGAGGCCGGCCAAGGCGGCGGGGTCGGCGACCGACGACACGCTGCCCCCGCCGGCCGCGGCGAGCCGCGCCAGCGCCTCGGCGTTGCTCTCGCCGGTGACGAGCTCGATGACGTTCGTCCGCACTCCGGCCGCCGCCGCCTGGTCGAGGGTGGTGGTGCTCGCCGTGTCGCCCCCGTCGGACAGCAGGACGATCGCCCGGTCCCGGGCGTCGGCCGTGAACTGGCTGCTGGCGAAGGCGACCGCGTCGTACAGCGCGGTCTCGCCCGACGCCGCCAGCCGGCCGACGGCGGACGCGAGCTGGGCCCGGTCGGTGGTCGGAGCGGCGACGAGCAAGGGCTGCGACCCGAAGGCCACGACGCCCACGCGCACGTCGGGGGGGAGCACGGTGAGGAACTCGTCGGCCGCGGCCCGCGCCGCCTCGATGGGCGCTCCCACCATGCTGCCGGACGTGTCCACCACGAGCAGGATCTCGAGGCTGGACGTCGGCACCCGTTGCACGGTGTGGTCGACCGGCTCGCCGTCCTCGGTCACCGCGAAGGCGGACGCCGGATAGCCCGCGCCGCCCAGGCCCGGGGGCGCGGTGACGACGGCGGTGACGTCGGGGTAGCCGGCAGCGTCCACCGACGTGATCTCGAGCCCGTCCGCTTCCTGGGCACGGGCCGGCGCCGCCGCCAGCAGGGCGGCGGCAACGAGCGCCCCCAGGACAATGGTTGCCTTGCGCATCGGGCTCACTGCCGCGCCGCGAGGAAGAGGTCGGTCTCGCCGAACATCTCCGCCGGCAGGGGGATGCCGAGCTCGCCGAGGTGCTCCGAGAAGGAGGGACGGATGCCGGTGGGTCGGACCCGGCCCAGGACGCGCCCGTCGGGACCGATGCCGCCGGAGTGGTCGAACGCGTAGAGGTCGGACAGGGTGATGATCTCGCCCTCCATGCCGACCACCTCCGACACCTGTGACACCCGCCGGCTGCCATCGCGGAAGCGCTGGAGGTGGATGATCAGGTGGACGGCGGACGCGACCTGCTCCCGGATGGCCCGGGTGGGCAGGTCGAAGCCGGCCATCAGCACCATCGTCTCCAGCCGGGACAGCGCGTCCCGGGGGGTGTTGGCGTGGACGGTCGAGATCGATCCGTCGTGGCCGGTGTTCATCGCCTGGAGCATGTCGAGGGCCTCGGCCCCGCGGACCTCGCCGACGATGATCCGGTCGGGCCGCATGCGCAACGAGTTGCGGACCAGGTCACGGATCGTGACCTCGCCTCGGCCTTCCACGTTGGGGGGACGGCTCTCGAGGCGGACCACATGGCGCTGCCGGAGCTGGAGCTCCACCGCGTCCTCGATCGTGACGATGCGCTCGGTGTCGGGCACGAACGACGACAGCACGTTGAGCAGCGTCGTCTTGCCGGTGCCGGTCCCGCCGGACACGAGGACGTTCAGCCCGCCGCGGACGCACGCCGAGATCAGCTCGGCCAGCGCCGGCGTGAGGGTCCCGAGCCCGATGAGGTCGTCGACCTGAAGCGGGTCGCGGGAGAACTTCCGGATGGTCAGCATGGGGCCGTCGACGGCCAGCGGCGGGATCACGGCGTTGACCCGGGACCCGTCGGCCAGGCGGGCGTCGACCATGGGCGACGACTCGTCGATGCGCCGCCCCACCTGGGCGACGATGCGCTCGATGACCCGCCGGAGATGGTCGGCGGAGAGGAAGCGGGCGTCGGTCGGCTCGATCAACCCGTGGCGTTCGACGTAGATGGGGTCGGTGGCGTTGACCATCACCTCGGAGATCGTGGGGTCGTCGAGGAACCGCTCGATGGGACCGAGGCCCACGACGTCGTCCATGATCTCCTCGACCAGCTGCTGCCGCTCCTCGGGCGACAGGAGCGTGGGCGCGGCTGTCATCAGGTCGCTGATCTCCTGGGCCACGTAGGCGTGGAGCTGGTCCTGGCTCAGGGTCGAGTCGAACAGCCGCAGGCCGAGCCGGGCGAACAGCGCCTCGTGGGCCCGGGTCTTCATCTCGTTCACCGCGTCGACGGCGGCCGGCTCGGCCGCCTGACGGGGCGCGAAGTCGAGGGCCGAGCGCTCGGGGACGGACTCGGTCTGCTCGCGCAGTCTCTCGGACAGCTTCATCGGTCCTTCCTCCGCCGGAGGAACCCGGACCGGGGCTCGGGTGCGGCTTCGGTTGCGTCGGCGTCCACGAAGCGTTGGGTGAACGTCGTCAGCTCGCGCGCGGCCTGCGACTTCGGATCCTCGATGACGATCGGGCTCCCCTGGTTCATCGAGAACGGGATCGCCCGTGAACTGGGGACCGCCGTGTCGATCTTCATCCCGAGGGCCGCCTCGACGTCGGACGGGTCGATCCCCACCCGGGCGTCGGAGCGGTTGAGCACGAAGTGGCGCGACCGGGGCAGCAGCCCGACGCGATCGAGGGCGTCGAGCGACTTGCCGAGGTTGCGGATGCTGGACACGTCGAGGCTCGAGACGAGCACGACGTCGGTGGCCAGCTCGAGCACGGCGAGCGTGCGCTCGTCGAGCCCGGCCGGCGTGTCGACGACTACGTAGGCAACGTCGCGGGCGAGCAGCTCGACGATCTGGCGCGCGACCTCGTCGGTCACGGACTCGCCTTCTTCGGGCGACTCCGCACCGCAGAGCACGTAGGCACCGGACGGCTCGTGGCGGGTCAGGAAGACCTTCAGGGTCGTGGCATCGAGCGTGGGCGACGCCGCCAGCTGGCCGATCGTGTGCTCAGCCACCAGCCCGAAGGCGTAGCCGGCGTCACCGAACTGCACGTCGAGGTCCACGAGGGCCACTGCGCCCCCGCCGTCGCGGGCGAGAGCGGCGGTGAGGTTGGAGGCCACCATCGTCTTGCCCGATCCCCCCTTGGGGGAGAGCACGACGATGACCCGCCCCGACTTGGGAGGCGGAGGCGGCGGCGGAGGGGGCGGGGGCCACCCGCTCTCTCGCAGCCGGGCGGTCCACGCGACGGCCCGCCCCAGCGCCGGCTCCAGCTCGACGTCGACGAGGTGAGGATCGACGATGTCACGCACCCCGGCGCGAACTGCATCGCGCCAGAGATCGTTCGACGGGTTCGCCACCAGCACGACCGACATCTCGGCGCGGTGATCGCGGTCGGCGACCGCCGCCACCTCGATGGCGAGATCCAGCGGCACGTCGTCGCCGATGCAGACCACGGATGCGGTCTCGGCGCCGACCTCGGACACGATGCGCTCGGCGTTGAACGGCTGGCCGTTGCGCCACGGCTGGAGGACCAGGGCCTGGTCGGCTCCGGTCACGGAGCGGACCCGCTCGACCAGCTCGTGGCTCTCGGTGACAAGCGCGACGGTCACGGCAGCACCCCCGGCCCGTACACCTCGCCCAGGGTGATGACCCCGGTGCCGGACTCGTCGGCGTCCGCGTTCTCGGCGGTCAGCCAGATGTGGCCGAACTCGGCGGCGAACACGACCTGCTCGACCTGCGGGGAGGACAGGGCCAGGGTCACGAGCACCTGGTTGGTGGGCGCCGGCTCAGCCTCCGTCTCGTCGTCGGCGTTCTCGTCGCCGTCCTCGTTCGTGCTCGGGGCTTCACCCTCGGCGAACTGGACCGCGGTCACGAGCACCTTGTGGAACGTGAGGTGGGTCATGTTGGCCGACTGGTTGTCCGTGTCGGGCAGGTCGAACGGCTCGAAGGAGAGCACGACGCCGACCGTGTCGCCGACGTTGAGCGCGCCGCCCACGGCCCGGGTGGGGTCGAGGGAGACGGTCAGCTCCTGGAGCCCGGCCGGGACGGTGGCCCGGCTGAGCCGGTTGGCCGACACCAGCCGGCTGTTGAGCAGCTGCTCGCCTGCCTGGAGGTCGACGGCGGCGACGAGATCGTCGCCGAGCCCGTCGAGGTCGGTGACGGCGTCAGCGGCCACGACCTTCGCCGGCACCCGGCTCACGTCGACCGAGTCCGTGATGTCTGCGACGGGGGTGCCCTTCGGGATGGTCTCGCCGACCACGTACACATCGACGAGCGCCTCGCCGGCGACGGCCTCGTTCTTGGCCGACTGCACGTAGGCGACGAGGGCCGTCGTACCGATGCCCGCCAGCACCAGTGCGGCCAGGAAGCCGAGGATCTTGCGATTCATGGGGAGGGTGTCCTTGTCAGGGTGTGGAGGGGGAGGGGTTCGCTAGCCGACCATCTGCACGGCGTGGGCGCCGTAGTC
>DASRJN010000261.1:0-2860 GCA_035649455.1 Acidimicrobiales bacterium | reverse complement strand
GACTTCGCCGCCTGGAGCCTCTCCAACGCGAGGCTGGCCGTGCTCGACGCGATCGACGCCCGCGCCTACGCCACCGAGCAAGCCAAGCGGGCCGCGAGCACATGAGGCCCGGGGACGAGCTCGTCCTCGTGACCAAACGATGGGTACACAACGGCAGCGCTGGTCAGCGGCGGCGTCGTCGGGAGACGTAGTTCCATCACATATCGGACGGCGTTGCACCGTCCGGGACCACGAAGTGGAGGTGATGGGATTCGAACCCACGACTTCTTCGATGCGACCGAAGCGCTCTAGCCAGCTGAGCTACACCCCCGTACGGGACTGCTCATGCTAGCGGACGGTCCTCGCCGCCCACGACCTCGCCGCCCGACTCGATGGCCCGCTGTAGGCGGGTCTGCAGGACCGTCGTGGTGACGTCGCCGCGCGAGCGTTCCAGCACCGCACGCAGGGAGTCCAGGGTGCGGCGCAGGCCGTTGGTGAGGGCGTCGGGGTAGTCCACGGTGACCAGGGCGTCGTAGACGTCGTCCATGGCGGCCAGCAGCGCTTCGCCCCGGTCGAGGTCGCCCTCCCGCAGCCGGTCGAGCAGATGGCGCCGCAGTTCGCTGGCGGCTTCGGCCACGCCTCGCATCCAGGCCGTGGGCGACACCGACAGCTCGCCGGGCCCCGGTCCCGGGATCGGCTCGCCCGCTACCAGGGCGGCCACGGCTCGGGCCTCGACGTACTCTTTCTCGGCGTCGTGCAGGAAGCCGGCATGCGCCAGCGCCGGGAACGGGACCAGCGCCCGCTGGGCGTCCCGCACCGCCGCCTCCGACTCGGCCGCCAGGGCCGCAGCCGCGGCGGCATCCAGCCGGTGGACCGCCCGGATGCTCGACCCCGCGGCCCGGATGGCCCGGCGGCAGGCGGGCAACGCCTCCTCGCGCGCGACGTTGGCGCGGTCGAGATCCGAGCCGATGGCGGCCACGATGGCGTGCAGATGCTCGCGGCGGTCGCCGCCCCCAGGCTCGGACAACGGGCGTGCTAGCGGGCGGCGCCGCTGCCGATGATGACCACCGACGGGCGGGGGGCCCGGATCGGGGTGAGATAGCGCACCTTCTGCGCCCGTTCCGCCTCCCGCCGGCCTCGCCGCACCAGCAGCGCGAGGTAGGCGACGAGCAGCGTCGCGGCGACGGTTTCGGCGACGATCCACGCCGGGCCCAGCAGCACCGCGGGGGCGATGCCCGCCAGGCTGACCAGTAGCAGGAACGTCAACACGTGCCGGCGGCGGCGATATGCCACGGCCCGCCGCTGCTGCATAGCGGCCGACAGGGCGCTCACCGACCGGCCACCGAAGCCGTCGGACGGCGGCCGCACCACCGCGCCGATCACCCCTGGGGCGATCGCCTCGCCCATGGTGTCCGACCGCCTGGGGAGACTCAGCGCATGCACGTCGGCGTCCTCACTGTCGGCGACTTCGTCATACTCATCGTCGCCGTCGGCGCCGTAGCTGTCGAGACCGAAATGCGGCGTGGCCCGCTGCAGGGACCAGAGCTGGCTGCGGAACGACATGATCGACGCGATGGACCGTGCCTCCCGCCTGCTCTCCAGCCAGGGAGGCACCAGCACCGCCGCCCAAATTGCTCCGAGGAGCACGAAAACTTCCACGACATCACTCTCCGACCACTGCCCTTGAGGCGACCCTAAACCTGATCGGCCTGGGCGTGGTGGATGCCGTCTGACCAGGGCCGCAGCCCCGGACGGGCCCTACTGGAGGCTAGAGGCCCAGCTCAGCGTCGAGGCCGTCGGTGCGGCGGTAGGTGCCGCTGCGCCCGCCTGTCTTCTCCCACAGGGCGATGTCGCCGATGACCATGCCGCGGTCCGACGACTTGCACATGTCGTAGATGGTGAGGCACGCCACCGTGCAGGCGGTGAGGGCCTCCATCTCGACGCCAGTGCGGTCGACGGTCTCGACGTGGGCCTCGACCTCGATGTAGTCGTCCTCGATCCGGAAGTTGACCAGCACCGAGCCGACCAGCAGCGGATGGCACAGGGGGATCAGCTCCGGCGTGCGCTTGGCCGCCTGGATACCGGCCACGCGGGCCACGGCGAGGACGTCCCCCTTGTTGATGGCCCCCCGGGCGACCAGCGATGTGGTCTCGGCCTTCATGTGGACCCGCCCCCGGGCTACGGCCCTGCGGTGGGTCGGGTCCTTCGGCGTGACGTCCACCATGCGGGCCCGGCCGAGGGGGTCGAGATGAGTGAGTCCACGGTCAGGCATACGCCCAGACTAGTCACGCAGGACAGACGCACCCGCAGGCCGGGTGCTCGCGGGCTGTCAGCCGCCGATCTGGCTCATGCTGCGGCGGGGCCGGACGAAGGTCACCTGCCCGATCATGTGGCCCGCCCACTTGCCCGCCACGCAGCGTCGCACTGCGCCCGCCACGTCGTCGTCGGACGACACGCCGTCCCGGACCAGGGCCCGTAGGTCGACCTCGTCCACCGCGAACAGGCACGACCGCAGCTGGCCGTCGGCCGTGAGCCGGATGCGGTCGCACGAGCCACAGAACGGCCGGGTCACCGAGGGGATGACCCCGATCTCGCCGTGCCCGTCCCGGTAGGCGAAGCGCTCGGCCGGCTGGTGGCCCCGGACCAGCGGGTCGACGGGGTATTCGGCGCCCACCGCGGCCACGATCTCGTCCTGGCTGACCACCGCGTCGCTGCGCCACGACTGGTCGGCGTCGAGCGGCATCCACTCGATGAAGCGCATGGTGACGCCGCGGTCCCGACCGAAGCGGGCGAGGTCCAGGATCTCGTCGTCGTTGACGCCCCGCATCACGACGACGTTGATCTTGACCGGGTCGAGGCCGGCCTCGCAGGCGGCGTCGAT
>DASRJN010000260.1:0-4571 GCA_035649455.1 Acidimicrobiales bacterium | reverse complement strand
GCGACGTAGCGATAGAGGGCCACGCCGAACACGCCGCGGGTGGCACCGCCGAAAACCGCGCCACCCACCGCCACCACGACGCCCACCAGCAGCAGGACGCCGCCACCGGCGATGCCTGCCGCGCTGCCCGCGGCCAGTAAGACCAGGCCGCCCACGGCCAGGGCAACCCCGATAACCACGGCGAGGCCGGCGATGCCGCCGATCACGACGTTGCCGGTGACCTGCTGGCCCCAGCGCTGGCGGAACAGCGACGCCGACCGCTTCATGGCGGCGATCGGGCCGATGCCCTCGAACGCCAGCACCGGTACCACCAGGAAGGTCACCAATGACCAGATGGCGCCGCCGATGGAGGCGGTGACGTTGCCCAGCACGCCGGCCCGGTCGCGCAGGACCGAGAGCGCCAGCGACACAACCACCGACACGATGGCCCACAAGGCGATCACGCTCAGGCGGCTGCGGGCGACGGCCTTGGCCGCGCCGATGTCGGGCTGCCGTCCCGCCAGGGCGGCGTCGGCCGCAGCCGCCAGGGCGACGTTGTAGTAGATGACGGCGAAGGAGCCGAGGTAGGCCCCGACCGCCACCAGCAGGGCGCCGCCGATTTGGGGGCCGGCGTCCTCGCTGGCGAGCAGTGCCGCCCCGGGCAGGCCGAGCACGACGAACGCCAGCAAGGCGAGGGCGCCCCCTGTCAGGGGGAGGCGGGCCATCCCGGGGTGGGAGCGGATGACACCCCACGACATCTTGGTCAGCTCCCAGCCGCGGCGAATGCGGTCGAACACGCCACACAGAGTAGTTGTGATTCCGGCGCGACCGGAGGTGCGCGGCTTCACCTCGGGCAACAACGGGGGCAACAACGGGCAACACAAAGCGTCCTGCCTTGGCACCCGGAAGGCGCTCCGCGTGAGCTCTGACCTGGGGTGACTGAGGGGAGGGCCACAACCTGGGAGCGGCCACCCAGGACGGCACATGCCGACCCTCGACTGTGTCGTGTGCCTGCGGAGGGTCCTGCGCCAGACCGGGGAAGCGAGTCGTTCGCCGACGGCCGCGCCAGCCCTCGACTAACCCTCAGGACCGGGGACCACGAGCCGGGTGTGCTCGGCCAGCTCGGCGAGGGCGGCCGCGGCCGCCTCCTTGTGCTCGGCGCGCCACGGTGCACCGAGCGGTTGCCCGAGAGCGGACAGCAGGCCGGTCAGCCGATCGACGGTGGTGCCCAGGGCCGCAGCTGCCATGGACTCCGCCTCGCCGCGGGGGTGGAGCGCCACGGGTACGCCCCGCTCGTCGGCGGCCGCCGCCCAGGCCTCGCGGTACAGCTCGCCCTCGGCCATGTGCATCGCCGCGTGGCGGGCCAGGATCCCCGCCATGGTCGACGGGAGCGCCCGATCGCTGCCGGACCGCATCGCCAGCGCCACGATGGCCGCCGCGCCGCCGTCGCCGTCCCCGCGGGCCGCCAGGACGGCGGCCAGGTCGGCCAGCGCTGCCCGCGCCCCCGTCGCCGCCACCGCGCTCACCGATGCCACCAGCGCCTCGGCCCCGGCCTCGTCGAGGCCGGCGGCCGCGTGGTACGGCTGGCGCACGTCGTCCGGGCCGACGATGTCATAGCGCCGGCGGCCGACCACGAGCGGTGCGCCGTCCGGGCCCGCACCGATCGTCACCAGGTTGGCCCAGCCGCTGTGGTCGGCGATGCCCACGACCACCGGCCGCGCAGCTCCCGTCACCCCCGTGAAGATATCCGCGTCGAACGAGTGCCCGCTCGGGACTCTCGATGCAGTGCGTTCAGACACCCAACGCTCTGACCTGGGGTGACTCCCCACGACCCGGGGCGCACGTGGGCCGAGCGGGGTCCGTCGGCGGACGCCGCGACGCAGCTCGTGCACACGCGCCCGGTTGCCGAGGGGGTTCGACATCGAGCATCACGACTAGAGGGGAGGCATCCCGAGTGCCTCATAAGCGTCGTAGCAGCCGATCCCGGCAAGAGCCTGAGCGCTTCGGCTGAAACCGCTGAGACCGCCCGACTGGTCTGCGCTGCTCAGCCGGCTGCCGCGCGCCAGGCCGCGCAGCGTCTACGGGCGCCCGGTGTGGCGAGACCGCCGGGACCAACTTCCCGATCCAGATCCTGAGATCGAGACGAGGCGGTACTGCCCACGCGTACTTGCAGCCACCGACGGCCACGCAGCCGGCCGTGGCGAGGACGATGATTACGCTTCAGGGTGCCTTGTGCCGGCGGTCGGGCGCGCTTTGCGCGCGGCCTGCTTCGGCCGGCGTGGATCAGGTCATCGCCAGCTTGTACTTGGCGTAGTCCTCGACCCGCGCGAGGAACTCAGGGCTGCGTCGGAAGCGGCCGCTGAGATCCTCGTGCCGCACCCCTGCACGCCGCCACCGAAGCAGCCGGCGTTCGAGAGGCCGCAGCCGGTCGCCGGGTCGGTCCGGCGGGGCGGACCGGTCGAGGCCGGCCAGGAACCGCACTTGCGCGACCCACCGCTCGCTCCGCCCGAACCTGCGGGCGATCTCCGCGTCGTCGAGGCCGACCTCGGCCCACCGCAGAACCCGGCGCTCGACGGGCCGTAGGTGATCGTGCTCAGCTCGGGTCATCGGGACCTCCAGGTCGCCGATGCCACCGTATCCCGCGTGCCAGCCTCGGCGGGGAGCCTTGAGTCGGCGGTAGCGAGCACCCCGTGTTCGCGTCGAGCGCTGCTTCGATCAGGAGTGCCGAAGCAGTCAGGCAACTCGGCGAGTGCGTCGTCGACCGAGAGATCCTGCGCTGCGTCCAGCACGTCGCTGGGAAACCAGCGCGACCAGTGGATCCACGCGTTCCAGGTTGCCGTGCCGGGGTTGTGCCACGCCGGCGGACGTCATCGCCCCGTGTCACGCGGTCGGGTTGCGCGGTTCGAGGACGATCACGGGCGTCTCGGTTGACCGCTGGGTCGCATACGAGTCGAGCCTTGGATCGACCGCGACCCACCGCTGCCACAGTCGATCACGCTCCTCACCTGCCGAAGGGCGTGCGCGCACCAGGCGTGGCTGCTGGTGCGCCAATCGAACCACGGCGTCGGGGTGCGCCTCGAGGTTGAGCCACCACGCGGGATGGCCCTCGTCCCAGCCGTTCATGGCGAGCGCGACGAGGTTGGGACCGTCCTCCAGGTAGCCGATGATGACGCTCCGCTCTTGTCCGGACTTCCGCCCGATGGTGGTGAGGCGCAGCGCGCCCCAGCCGCGCTTGTTCGCCGTGGTCCACACGAATCGGCCGCCGCTCAGCCGGTACAGCGCACGATGAACGCGCCAGGCCGTGTGCACGAACCACGGCGGCGGGTGCTTCGGCGGCCGGGTTGCAGCATTGCTCATTGGCGACACCTTCCGTACAGGGCGGCTCTCCACGCTAGGCGGCCATGGAACGGTACGGGCCGTTGTCACGCTTGCCATGCTGCTACGCCCGTCCACACAGTTCTCATTCCTGGACGCCGTGCGCGAGGGTCCAACTCAGCCGCCCGCTCACCCCGAGGACTGAGTGTCCCCCTGACCTCAGGTCCCGCGCCGAGTACATCTAGTCGGTAGCCGGGCCGAGCCCCTCCCGGTCCGGGTGGCGGGCCGGCCTGGGGGGAGATCCAGGCCGGCCCGAGGGAGCGTGCGGGCTCGCGTCGCCGGCGGCGGTGAGGCCCTGGTGGAGCCTGCACAGCTCGAGCAAGTGGCGGGCGGGACGGGACGGGCGACGCAAGACATGGCGTTCGCCCCGGGACGCGAGCGACGACCGCGTCTCTAAGATCGCGCCGATGGTCGTGGAGTCCATGAGCTCGACACCGCCCAGGTCGACCACGACAGCCGTCTCACCCGCACCGGCCGCGGAGACGACGGCGGCGCGCAAGGATCCTGCCGTCGTCAGGTCGTGCTCGCCGTGCAGCCGCCCCGCCGGGGCACCATTGCCCAGGCGCACCAGCACCGCAGGCGGGGCCGACGACTCCGGGGTCACCGGACTGTCGCCGTGGGCCATGGACCCTCCCCGAGGCTTGTCGTTTCAACGACGCGCTACCAGGGTCCAGAGCATCGAGTCGCGGGCGGAAGTGGCCCCGATGTTAGCGCCTGGCAGGAATCGGCACAGTCGTCATGATGAGGCCTTCTGGGGCGCTCGTGTCCAGCGGACAGGATGGTTGCCCGTGGGAACCCACGCCGAGATGGCGTCGGCTCACCTGACCTTTCCGGGGCTAGCGGTATCCGAGCGTGGCCAGGTCCTGGCGGCCGTCCACGACATCGTGGGCGAGGTCGGCGAGGCGGAGGTTGTGGGTGCGGGCGTGGTCGCGCAGGGTCGTGAAGGCGGCCTCCATGTCGACGCCGCGCTGCTGGGCGATCATGCCCTTGGCCTGCTCGATCACGATGCGGGTGTTGAGGGCCTCGCTGAGCTGCTCGTTGAGGAGCTTGGCCTCGGACGCGGCCCGGTGCTGGACGATGGCGATGGTGGCCACGTCCGCCAGTGCCTGCGCCGCGGCGACGTCAGCGGGTCGCATCTCCCCGGCGTCGACCTGGAACATGTTGAGGGCCCCCAGGATGGCGCCGCGCAGGCGCATCGGCAGCGCTTGCACGGAGCG
>DASRJN010000259.1:0-9678 GCA_035649455.1 Acidimicrobiales bacterium | reverse complement strand
TTGCCGCTCATGAAGGGCAGGAAGCCGAGCAGCATCTGCACGACCCGCACGTCGCTGTTGGCGCGCGACACCAGCTGGCCGGACTGGAGCTCGTCGTGGCGGGCGAAGTCCAGCCGGTGCAGGTGGTCGTAGATGTCGTTGCGCATGTCGTACTCGACGTCGATGCCGAGCCGGCCGGCCCCGAAGCGGCGGGCGAACGACAGCGCGAAGCGAGCCGCTCCCAGCCCCAGCATGGCCAGCAGCAACGGCCCCAGCGGCTGCGACGGATGCCCGCTGGCGTCGGGCACGATGGCGTTGTCGACCACCGACCGGATCAGCAGCGGGAGGACGGCGGTGATGACCATCCCCGCCAGCGCGGCCCCGAACACCAGGACCAGATCCCGCATGTGGTGGCGCATGTACGGCCACATCCGTCGCAACCACCCACCCTGCTCTACGGCAGGCGGTGTGGCGGAGGGTGCCGGGGAGCTCACGTGGAGGACTGGCTCACGAGGTCGGGAACCACCTTGCCCAGGTCGGCGGGGTCCCAGCGGGCGCCGTTGTCGACGCCGGGGCCGCGGCGCCAACCCTCGGCGATGTTGATGCGGCCGCCGCTGACCAGGAAGACCTGGCCGGTGATCCCGGCCGACTCCGGACTGGCCAGCCAGGTCACCAGCGGGGCGATGTTGTCGGCGGAGCGGGGGTCCCACTCGCCCTCGGCCGGCTGGGGGCGAGACCGGGCGCCCACCAGGTTCTCGGTCATGCGGGTGCGCGCGCCCGGGGCGATGGCGTTGACCGTGACCCCGTGCCTGCCCAGCTCCTTGGCCGCGATGATCGACATGCTGGCGATGCCGGACTTGGCCGCGCCGTAGTTCGACTGCCCCGGGTTGGCGAACAGGCCCGAGGTCGAGGACGTGTTGATGATGCGGGCGTCGTTGGCCTCGCCCGCCTTGGCGCGGTTGCGCCAGTGCTCCGCCGCCCAGCGCGAGGGCGCGAACGTCCCCTTGAGGTGCACGCGGATCACCGCGTCCCACTCGGCTTCGCTCATGTTGAACAGCATCCTGTCCCTCAGGATGCCGGCGTTGTTGACGAGAACGTCGAGCCGGCCGAACACTTCGACTGCCTGGTCGACCAGCCGGCGGGCCCCCTCGAAGTCGGCGACGTCGTCGGTGTTGGCGACGGCCACGCCCCCGGCCGCCTCGATCTCCTCCACCACGGCCTGCGCCGGGCCGGTGTCGGACCCTTCGCCGCTCATCGAGCCGCCCAGGTCGTTGACCACGACATGGGCGCCTTGGCGGGCCAGCTCCAGCGCATGGCCCCGGCCGATCCCCCGCCCGGCCCCGGTCACGATGGCCACCCGGCCCTCGCAGATTCCACTCATGTTCACTCGCCTTCCTTCTGGGCCGCGGCGTACGCGGCCCGGTACTGGTCCCGCAGGCGTCGCTTGTACAGCTTGCCTGCATCGGTGCGGGGCAGGCTGTCGACGAAGTCGATGCGCCGCGGGCACTTGAACCGGGCCAGGTGCCCGCGGCAGTGCTCGATCAGCTCGGCGGCCAGCCGGTCGTCGGCCACCACCCCGGGACGGACCTGCACGGCGGCCAGCACGATCTCGCCCCACTCGTGGTCGGGCACGCCGATGACGGCCACGTCGGCCACCGCCGGATGGGGCCAGATGGCCTCCTCCACCTCGGCCGGGTAGATGTTGACCCCGCCCGAGATGATCAGGTTGGCGCTGCGGTCGGTCAGGAACAGGTAGCCGTCCTCGTCCTGGTAGCCCACGTCGCCCATGGTGAAGTGGTCGCCCAGGTAGCTGCCCGCGGTCTTGTCCGGGTCCTTGAAGTAGTCGAACCGGCCCCGCTCGGGCGCCTTGAGGTAGATGGTGCCCACCTCGCCCCGGGGCACCTCCTCGCCGTCGGGCCCGACGATGCGCACGTGGTCGTCGGTGTGGGGCTTCCCCACCGTGCCGGGCTTGGTCAGCCACTCCTCGCTGGCCACATAGGTGCCGCCGCCCTCGGTGGCGGCGTAGTACTCGACCACCACCGGCCCGAACCAGTCGATGATCGCCTGCTTGATGGCCACCGGGCAGGGCGCGGCCCCGTGCAGGATGTAGCGAACGGAGGACACGTCGGCCGCCTCCCGTTCCTCGTCGGGCAGGGCCAGCAGGCGGTGGAACATGGTGGGGACCATGTGGGTGTGGGTGATGCGGTGGGCCTCGATCAGCCGCAGGGTCTCCGACGGCGACCAGCCGTCCATCAGCACGATGCCCACGCCGCCCAGCAGCGGCCCGGCCAGCGAGAACGCCAGCGGCGCGGCGTGGTACAGCGGGCCGGTGCAGAGGTGCATCGACTCGCCCGGCACGTAGCCGGTGGCCGGCATGGCTCGGCGGCTGACCGCCTGGTTGTCGGTGCGGTGGACACCCTTGGGGCGCCCGGTGGTGCCCGACGTGTAGAGCATCGCCCGCCCCAGCACTGGGTCCTGGATGTCGGCCGGGTCCTCGTCCGCCAGGGCGGCGTCGAAGGAGTCGAACCCGTCGACCTCGCCGCCCACCGCCAGCCGCAGGGCCGCGGCCGGGGCGCCCCGCGCCGCCTCGGCCGCGACCCGGGCGAAGCGGGCGTCGGCCACGAACGCCTTGGCCTCGCAGTCGTCGACGATGTAGGCGGCCTCCTCGGCGGTGAGGTGCCAGTTGACGGGCGTGAACCGCAGGCCGGCCCGCAGCGCGGCTGCGTACGTCACCGCGTACTCGGCCCGGTTGGACACCATGGCCGCCACCCCATCGCCCGCCTGCAGGCCGTGGCCCCGGAGTGACCGGGCCAGCCGGTTGGCGTCGCCGTTGAGCGCCGCATAGGTCCGGTCGCCGCCCGGGCCGCCGGCGGTGAGGATGGCGGGCAGGTCGGGATGGCGTTCGGCCCAGTGGGCCAGGGTCATCCCCGCGCGCATGGCCTCCCGCAACGCCTCCCGTTCGGCGTCGACGGCGGCCGTGGTCTCACTCACTCACCGATCCTCTTCGTTGTGGCCCGGTTCCTTGGGCAGGCCCAGCACCCGCTCGCCGACGATGTTGCGCTGGACCTGGGCGGTGCCGCCCCAGATGGTGCCGGAGCGGCTGCCGAGGAACTCGGCTTGCCAGCGGTCCAGGGCGTAGCCGTCGCCTTCGGGGCGGATCATCGAGTGGGCGCCCCGCAGGTTCATGGTCCACTCCCCCAGGTCGCGGGCGTACTCCGACCAGAACATCTTGTTGATCGACGCCCCCGGGCCGGGTTCCTTGCGCGCCACCACCTCCGACAGGGTGCGCAGGCCGGCGTAGCGCATCAGCTCGGTCTTGGTGTACGCCTTGGCCAGCTCCTGGCGGACGACGGGGTCCTCGTTGCGGCCCAGCCGCTTGGCCTCGTCCACGAGCCGCCAGAACTGGCGCTGGAAGCGGACGTGCTGGGTGGTGGCGTTGCCGCCGCGCTCGTTGCCGAGCGTGGTCATGGTCACCCGCCAGCCGTTGTTGAGGCCGCCGATGACGTTGAACAGCGGCGCGCGGGCCTCGGTGAGGAACGTCTCGGTGAAGCCCGCGTTGCCGGTCATCTGGCGGAGCGGCCGCAGCTCGATCCCGTTCGAATCGCCGTCCGCGTTCTTCATGGGGACCAGCACGTAGGAGATGCCCTGGTGCTTGGGCGCCTCCGGGTCGGTCCGGCACAGGCAGAACATCATGTTCGCCAGCGTCGCCCCGGAGGTCCACACCTTCTGGCCGGTGATGACGATCTCCTCGCCGTCGACGACGCCCCGGGTCTTGAGGCCGGCCAGGTCGGACCCGGCGTCGGGCTCGGAGAAGCCCTGGCAGTACCGGTCCTTGCCGCTGATGATGCGGGGCAGGAACCTGGCCTTCTGCTCGTCGGTGCCGTGCACGATGATCGACGGGCCCACCAGCCACTCGCCCATGCCCCGGGTCACCCGCGGCACCCCGGCCCGCGCGAACTCCTCGTTCATGACCGCCACCTCGAGGCCGGTTAGGCCGCGACCGCCGAACTCCTCGGGCCAGCTCACGCACAGGTAGCCGGCCTCGTGCAGCGTGTCGGTCCAGGCCCGCAGGCGGGACCATGCGCCCGGGCCGGTGGGGGCCGCGGCCGCGCCCCGCTCGCCCGCGTCGGGGTCGAGGTCCTCCGGCTTGTTGGCCTCGAGCCACTGGCGCAGCTCGTCGCGGAACTTCTCCGCCGAGGGCCCCAGGTCGATCTCCATCACCATCGTGCGTATCCCCCTCTATCCGGATTCGGGCTGGCCGAGCGCGGCCACCATGCGCTCGACCAGCGCACGCCAGGCCGCGGGATCGGGGCCGTCGAGACCCGACCCGCGGTGTAGAAGCATCCCCAGGTGGAGGATGCGGAACAGGAACAGGACCGCCTCGGGGTCGAGGTCGCTCATCGACCCGTCGGCCTCGGCCGCGGCCACCAGCGGCTCGACCCCGGCCCGCCAGCGCTCGTACGCCGCAGCCAGCGCGTCGGCCACCTCGTCGTCGCGCCGGGCAGTGACGTAGGCCTCCAGCCGCAGCGCCTCGAAGCTGTACAGGGGCTGGTCCGACAGCCGGGCCCCGCGGCGGATGAGGTCGCCCAGGCTGGGGGCGTTGCTGGCCATCACACCGCCCCGGGCCGATGCCCCCACCACCGCCTCGCGCAGCAGCTCGTTCTTCGACCGGAAGCGGCCGTACACCGTGCCGGTGGACACCCCGGCCTCCCGCACGATGTCCATGATCCTGGTGCCCGCGTAACCCTCCCGCGCGAACACCGCGGCCGCGGCCCGCACGAGGCGGGCCCGCAGCTCGTCGGAGTCGCGGTCGGGCGCCGCGGTCACTGGCGCTGGCCCGCGATCTCCGCCTGGAGCTGGCGGGAGTAGTCGATGCGGCCGGTGCGCTCGGCGGGGTCGCCGGTGCACAGCCACAGCGCGGTCTCCGCGAACTCCTCGGGCTTCTCGATGAGCTCGTCCGGCACGCCCCGGGTGAGGCCGTGGAAGTCGACGCCCGGGGTCTTGACCAGGCCGCTGGGCGACAGCACGTTGACCGCGATGCCGTCGCTGTAGAGCTCGGCGGCGAGGCCGGTGGTGAAGCGCTCCAGCGCGGCCTTGCACATGCCGTAGACGGTGCCGCCGGCCATGCGCCGGTTCGGGTAGGGCGGGCCCTGGGGATGGCGGCCGGCGGCGGAGGAGATGTTGAGGATCCAGCCGCCGCCCCGCTCCTTCATGCCCGGCACCACCAGCTGTGTCAGCTCGAACGGGGCCCGCACCTGGACCGCGAACATCAGCTCGTAGTGGCGCTCGCTGAAGTCGGGCACCGGCTCGTAGTAGGTGACGGCCGCGTTGTTCACCAGCACGTCGATCGGGCCCAGCTGCTTCACGGTCTGCTCGACGAGCCGGTGCCGGTCCTCCGGCTTGGCCAGGTCGGCGGCGATCGCCACCGCGGTCCCTCCCGCGTCGGTGATCTCGCCCAGCGTGGTGGCGATGCTGCCCGGCAGCCGGTGGTCGCCCTCCTCCACGGTGCGGGCCGAGACCACCACCGCCGCGCCCGCGGCCGCGAACCGCCGGGCGATGGCCTCGCCGATCCCCCGGCTGGCCCCGGTGACCAGCGCGACCCGGCCCTGCAGTTCGCTCACGGGTCGATCCTGGCTGCGGCCGAACCGGAGAAGACCTCGACCCCGTTCTGGTTGGTGGTGCTCAGCTCGAGCTCGACCGACGGCTCGTCGCCCTCGTTCACCGCCGCCACCGTGGCCGTGGTGGTCAGGTCGTCGCCCGGGAACACCTGCGACGTGAAGCGCCCGCCGAAGCGCAGCAGCCGCCCATCGCCCACCAGGTCGGTGAGCATGCGGCCGGTCATGCCCATGGTGAGCATGCCGTGGGCGAACACGCTCGGGTAGCCCGCCACCTGGGTGGCGAACACCTCGTCGGTGTGGATGGGGTTGTAGTCGCCGGACGCGCCCGCGTACTGGACGATCTGGGTGCGGGTCAGGTTCTCGGCCACCACGGCTTCGAAGGTCTGGCCTGCCTGGAGCTCGCTCGCCTTGAGGGTCACTGCTCCACCGCCCGCTCCGTGCGCACGCCCACGCTGCGGGCCGTGACCACCAGCTCGCCGTCCTGATCGCGGTACTCGGTCACCGACTCGGCGAACACGAGCTTGCCGGCCCGGCGGCCCTCCTTCTCCCAGCGCTTGCCGGGCGTGGTGGTGGCGGTGAGCACGTCACCCGCCCGCAGCGGCCGGTGGTACTCGTAGTGCTGCTCGGCGTGCAGCCCGGTGCCTCCCCCGCCCCGGCGCCCCCCGCCTCCGCCGCCTCCGCGGCCACCGGAGGACGAGCCCTCGGACGAATCGGACGAGGCGGGACGCTGCAGGCCCGAGGGCGTCCTGCCCGAGCCGAACCAGGGCTGCCCGATCTTCGGACGCAGCCCGTAGTCGGGATCGAACTGGGCGCTGGCCTGCACGAACGTCGGCGGGGCGATGGCCTGTTCGGGGTCGTAGTAGATCGGGTTGGGATCGCCGATGGCCCGGGCGAACAGCATGATGTGCCCAGCCTCGATCGGGAAGCGCTCGACTGCCATGGCGCCGAGAATAACTTTTTCTCTAGCGCTCGTCAGCAGGTCACAAAGCGCGGTCGGGCGCCGGCCTCCTGACCAGGAGTCAGGGGACCGGCGCCCGGACTACGCCCGCTACCAGCGGTGAGCGACGTCGATCACCAGCCGGCTGCCGTTGCCCGGCCCCGCCAGGGTGAACACGCGGAACGGCAGGCGGGCCCGCACGCCCAGGCCCACGGTGGTGTAACCCTCGAACGTCCCGCCGAAGTACACCTGCCGGAACGTCTGGTAGCCGGTGACGTTCACGGCATGGAACCGGTCGGGCGGGCTGTAGGTCGGCAGACCCGTGTTGAGGTCGTAGGCGGGGGCGTTGATCGTGACCTGGAGGAACGCGCCCCCCGCCAGCGGGACCGGGTCGCCGGTGCCGTCGTCGGTGACCACCGGGACGTAGCTGACCATGTACCCGACCGCCTGGCCGGGGAACACCACATCCGGCGGGCCCAGATCGAACACCAGGCGGTCCCAGCACTCGTGCCGGCCGGCGCGGATGTTGCTCATCGACGCGGTCGACAAGGCCGGGTCGGACTTGGCGAGGGACCCCCAAGTGATCCCGCAGAACGGTTCGGCGGCCCCTACCGACGGTGCTGGTGCCAGAACGCCCACCGCCGCCAGGGTCGCCGCCGCCAGAACGAACAATCGTCGCATGATGCGACCTCCCTAGGCTGTCCTGCCCGACTCGACGCCGAGCCCGCGGCATCGGTTGACAGCGCTGGGAGTCAATTCGTCTGAAGATGCGACGGAGCGTGGCGGCTCACGACCGCCTCCACCTCCACGTCGCTGGCGGCCACCGCCCGCACCACGTAGCGGGCGGCCCCGTGGGCCGCGGCGTCGAGGTCGAGGCGCCGGCGGCCGTCGCCGGTCGCCCCGTCGGCGTAGAGCAGCACGAAGTAGTAGACGACGCCCGCGTTGGCGTGGGCCAGCACCGCGGGGTCCTCGTCGGTGCGCACCTGGCCCAGCTCCTGGCCCTCGGCCAGCAGCGTGATGGCGTCGTCGGCCAGCACCCGGCGCGAGTGCGAGCGGGTGTTCCGCAGCCGCTGGTCGCCCCGCAGCTGGCTGGAGATGATGCCGTAGAGCCGGTGGTTCTCGCCGATGAAGCGGACCGACTCGGCCGTGGCCACGTAGAGCCGGCCCAGCGGGTCATCGACACCCTCGACCGCCCGGCTGAGCGCCCGCCGCAAGCGCCGGCCCATGTCGGCGACGATCTCGCGGAACAGCGTCTCCTTGTTCTCGAAGTACCAGTAGACGAGGCCCTTGGCCACCCCGGCCGCGTCGGCGATGTCGACCATGCGGGTGTCCTCGTACCCGCGCTTCGCGAACAGGTACTCCGCGTGGCGGAGGAGCTCCGCCTTCCTGTCCTGCCCATGGCGCGTCAAGCTGCGAGCGTCCGACACCGTCGACAAGCTACTTCCCTACCCGCACGGTGTGCTGACGGTTACCGGCGGCGCCGCGCCAGGACCTCCTGGACCAGGCTCACGGCCAGCTCGCCGTCCTGGGTCCACAGCGAGCCGCGGACCACGCCCCGCGCCCGCGCGCCGGCCACCGGCTCCAGAATGTAGAGCAGCCACTCGTCGGCCCGGGCCGGATGGTGGAACCACATGCAATGGTCGAGGCTCGCCATCATCCGCCGCTCGCGCGGCACGCCCAGCGACTGGGCCACCACCCCCACCGGGCCCATGTCCGACAGGAACGCCAGCATGGCGGCGTGCAGCATCGGGTCGTCGGGCAGCCGCGCCGGCACCCGCACCCAGCGCATGCTGACGCCGGGCGGCGCTCCGGCGACGGCGCGCGCCTCCAGCGGCCGGCCCCGCGTCCACGGCGGATCGTCGGGCTCGACGCCGTCCTCGGGGATCCCGGCCAGGGACACGGGACTGTCCGGCTGGTGGAGGTCGCCCGGCTCGTCCCGGTGGAACGAGGCGTCGAGGTTGAGGATGGCGTCGCCGCCCTGGACCGCCACCACCCGGCGGGTGGTGAACGAGGTGCCGTCGCGGATGCGGTCCACCACATAGTCCACCGGCTCGTCGTAGCGCCCGGGACGGAGGAAGTAGGCGTGGAGGGAGTTCACGCCGTGATCGGCCTTGACCGTGCGCCAGGCCGCGCACAGCGCCTGGCTCGCCACCTGCCCGCCGAACAGTCGCGGCGGGCCGACGCGCCCCCATCCAGGCGGCCCCGATCCGGCGCGCCGGCGCGGCACCGTGCGGTATGTGTCGGACTCGGTGGGCGTGAGCTCGAACAGCTCACGCACCCGAGCCGCGAAGTCCTCCGGCACTACGAGAGCCGCTCGACCACGGTGGCCATGGCCATGCCCCCGGCCGCGCACATGGTCTCCAGCCCCCACTGGCCGTCGCCGGTGCGCAGGTCGTTGATGAGCGTGGTCATGATCCGGGCGCCGGTCATGCCAAAGGGATGGCCCAGCGCGATGGCACCGCCGTGCGGGTTGAGCTGGCGCTCGATGTCGATGCCCGTGTTCTCGCACACGGGGAGGACCTGAGCCGCGAACGCCTCGTTGAGCTCGACGAAGTCGATGTCCGCGATGGCCATGCCGGTGGCCTTGAGCACCTTGCGCACCGCGTCGATGGGGGCGACGCCCATGATCTCGGGGTTGTTGCCCGAGTACGCCGTGGCCACGATGCGGACCAGCGGCTCGAGCCCGAGCTCGTCGGCCTTCTGGCGACTGGTGATGAGCACCGCGGCCGCGCCGTCGTTGAGCGGGCAGGCGTTGCCCGCGGTCACTGTGCCGCCCTCCTTGAACGACGGCTGCAGCTCGGCCAGCTTCTCCAGCGTGGTGCCGGCCCGCGGGCAGTCGTCGCGGGACACGACCGTGCCGTCGTCCTTGGTGACGGGGCTGATCTCGACGTCGTAGTGCCCCGACTCCTGGGCCGCGACCGCGCGGTCCTGGGACAGCTTGGCGAAGGCGTCCATGTCCTCCCGGGACACGCCGTACTGGTCGGCCACGTTCTCCGCGGTCATGCCCATGGGGATGTAGACGAACGGGAACCCGCTGTCCCGGCCCAGCAGCTTGGGGTTGAGCCCGCCGGGGCCGATGCCGCGGCCACGGCCGCCGCCTCCACCCCCACCGCGGCCGCCGCCTTCCTGGCCCTCGGGCGCCGG